>JBAXFO010000285.1:0-6219 GCA_037139885.1 Planctomycetota bacterium | reverse complement strand
ACTGGAAATTATCGACGACAACCTTAATCTGGCTGCGTTTCTGGCCGTCCTGGGAGGTCCACTGATCGAGTTGCAAATGCCCCTCGATGAAGACTTGCGAACCCTTGCGAAGCTGCTCGCACAGGTCGGCTTGTTTGCCGAACTCGCCGCGATTGAACGCCTCGACGTTCAGAAACACCGGATCGTCTTCCCACTGGCCGGTCTGCGTGTTCTTCTTGCGATTATTGACGGCGAAGCCAAACTTCGCGACCTTGCCGCCATTGGAAAACGCGCGCACTTCCGGATCGCGGGTGAGGCGACCGATCAACATGACTTTATTCAAGTTCGCCATGGCGTGCTCCGTCGTCCTGGGCGGCGGCGAGTCTTGAACTTGCCGCCGCGAACTTAAGGTTAGCGATCACGACCGCGACGGCGGTCGTCCATATCGTCGCGGCCGCCGCCGCCGATGCCGTCTTCGCTGGCGTCTTCCTGATAATTGTGCAGAGCGGTGGCGTGCTCGCCCTTGGCCAAGGTCAGCATGGTGTCGACCAGCTTCGGGTCGATCTTGAGGACCATCATCCGCAGGATCGATTCGTTCAGCGCGAAATCGTGTTCGATGTTCACGACGTTCTTCCCCTCGGAGGAGAAATACGTCATGTAATACAAACCCTTCTTCTGGTTCTTGACGCCGTAAGCGAGACGGCGTTCGTCCCACGGCCGGCTCACCAAGACTTCGGCGCCGTTTTTCTCGATCGTGCCACGCAGCTGTTTATCGATCCCGGCCACGTCGCCGGCGACCTTCGCGGTATCGAGGATGAACATGCACTCGTAAACATTCACTGGCATCGCGTTTTCCCGTTCGTTGGTAAGAGATCCCTTTGGCTCTCTGGCGAGTCAACTATTGTATTGATTCATGCACGCCTGGATACCCTTCTTGATCCAGACCGCGGTCGCCTGCACGGCAAGAGCCTCGCCATCGTCGATGACGGCCTTCTCGCTGGGGCGAAACTTCCCGAGCACATGGTCGACCATGTCGCCTTGGCCGGGAGCGTCGACGCCGATCCGCAGGCGGGCGTAATCGGTCGTGCCCAGGTGGGCCTGAATATCGCGGAGGCCGTTATGGCCGCCATGAGTTCCCCGGGCACGGAAACGAAGCTTGCCCAGAGGAAGGTTCACGTCGTCGCAAACCACCAGGATGTCGGCGATCTCGGCCTGGTAAAAGTCGACCAGCTGCCGAACCGCCAAGCCGCTCAAGTTCATGAAGGTCTCGGGCTTGACCAGCAAGACCTTCTCGCTGTCTTCGCGAAGTTCTGCGATCTGGGCCTGAAAACGGCTGCTGAAGCTGGAAACTCCAGGAGCCGAGGCCAGGCGATCGATCACGTCAAAGCCGACATTATGGCGAGTGCAGTCGTACTTCTTGCCCGGGTTGCCAAGACCGACGACGATTTTCATGGCCATCTGCTCGTGGCGACAAGTTGACGAACTTGTCGAAACTCGATCGCCCTCGAAGATTACTTCTTCTCTTCGGCTTCGGCTTCTTCCTCGGCCTTCGTACGGCCGATGACTTCGGGTTCCGACGTATCGACAATCGGGGCTTCCGCTTCCACCTGTTGCGGCACAACTTGCACGACGATCGCGTCGGCTTCGTTCATCACGGTGACGCCTTCGGGCAGCTTCAGCTCTTTCACGTGAATCGATTGATTCAGATCGAGCTCGTTGATCGAGACGCGGATCGATTCGGGAATGTTGGTGACGAGGCACTCTACGTGGAGGCTATGGAGCGGTTGGATCAAGTTGCCGCCATGCGCGACGCCCGGGGCGATGCCGCGAAGCTCGACGCGAACATCGATCGCGATGCGTTCGTCGGCGCCGACGCGGGCGAAATCGACATGCAGGATATCGGCTCCGAGATAATCCCACTGCACATCGCGAATCAGGGCCTTTTCGAGCGATTTCTCGCCGAGTTTCAGATCGACGAGCCGGACGCCGGTGCGGATCGCCTTGGCGACTTCGTCGCTCTTGATCGACACGGCGACGTTGGCCTCTTTGTGCCCATAGATGACGGCGGGGACGAGCCCGCTCTTCCGCAGCTTGCGAGCCACGCGGGTGCCATAATCGGGACGTTCGACGGCGTTCAACACCAAACTCTGAGCCATGACTCGCCACTCCTCAGACAAAACAAAAGGGAACACCTTTCCGGGTGTTCCATCATTCGGCCGAAACGACAAAGGGGTATTATTGAGAAGAGCGCTGCCGTCAGCAAGGGGCGAGACGAAAAATTTGTCGCGATCTTCGGGATTTTCGGCGCTGAACGCCGCCCATCACGACGACGTGATGGGGTGGGTCGCTTCTTCCGTGTCCGCGTGCTCCATGCGGAAGCGCTGCCAGATCATGGGGCGGGCGAAGGGCTCGATCTGCAGCATCACTTCGCCGTTTTGAAAGATGCGGACGCTGCCGGACGACTGACTGACGACGACGGCGATGGCCTTGGTCTTTTTGCTGATGGCGGCCGCGGTCCAGTGCCGGGTGCCCAGGCCTTTGCTCAGCGTAATGCCTTCGGCGGGACAATCGATATACATGCAGGCGGCTTCGGCGACGCCATCGCGGCGAATAATGATCGCCCCTTCCAGCTGAGCCAAGTCTTTGATCTGTTCGCGGACCTTGACGTCGCGGATGTCGCGTTCGTCGGGCGGGTAGCCGCGGAAGGGATTGAAGTTGAGAGGCCGCGACATCGACAGGACTTTTTTCGTGTCGCCGACGACCAACATCGTGCCGACCGGTTTGCCTTCGCGTCCCTCCCGGCCGATCTCGGTGGCCAGATCGACGACGGCTCGCAACGTTTCCAGGGGAACTTGCGTATCGAGCTTGCGGAGGTCTTGAGCGGTGAGGCGTTCGAGATGTTCGCCCAGATGAATGAGGCTGAGGCTGTCGATGTGTTCCGGCCGGCCTTCTTCGCCGCCGATGCCGTTGTAAAGGGCGACGACATGCGCCCCCGGCCAAATCTTGTCGCGAGCCACGGCTTCCAAAAGCGCGAGGCTCATGCGCTCTTGCGTGGGAGTCGGCCCGGCGTCGATATCGAGGACGGTGAGAACGGGATTATGACGGAGCTTTTCGAGAAGGCCCGGGTCTTGAGCGGCGACGAGAAGCTTGTGAACCGGGAGCAATTGCAGCACTGCGTCCCAATCGAGATCGGTCTCCGTCATCAAGAGCACGGCATCGGCATGAGTGTCTTCAAGGAGACGGCCGGCGACTGCCATCAAAGCAGCTGTTTGACTTGGTAACGCCATGCAGCAAACGATTCCAGCGAAAAGGTTGTGGGTTCGCACGCTCGAAGAATGCTTTATCGTAACGTCGAACGATGGGGTAGAGCAACCCTATTGAAAACGGGAATATTTTGCCCGCGGACCGCCGTCGGCGTCGTAAAATGACCGAACCCCTCGAAAGGATCGATTCATCGTGTCCATGTCCCGTTCGTTGCCTTTGATCACTCCGCCTGCGGAAGCGCCGCGCTGGCAGGGTTTCCAGCCCACCGCTCAACTGCCGCTCGCGGGGCAATCTCCCGAACCGGAATTTCCGCAGGGAGATTATGGCACGGGGCCGCTGGAAACGTCGTTTGCGTTCCCGGCCGGCGATTCGACGCGGCGGGTCGAACTCCTGGCTCCCGCGGGGGGGCTCGATGCGGGCTTTGCCGCCTTTCATTTCGGAGCCGATGCGATTTATCTGGGGCTGAAGAAGTTCTCCGCCCGCGCGGAGGCCGAGAACTTCACGATCGACGAAGTCTCGGAAATCACGGCTTACGCTCACAGCCTGGCGCCGCGCCGCAAAGTCTTCATCACCATCAACACGCTCATTCGCCAGGACGAAATCGCGGAGTTGATCGAGGCTCTCGCCGAGGTGACGGCCATCGGCGTCGATGCCATCATCGTGCAAGATCTCGGCGTTTACCGGGCCATCAAACGGCATTTTCCGTCGCTGGAATTGCATGCGAGCACGCAGCTTGCGGTGCACAATCGCGCCGGTGCCGAGGCTCTGCGGCGGTTGGGTTTCGCCCGCGTCGTGCTGGCTCGCGAGCTGACGTTCGAAGAGGTCGATTCGGTCACGAATACGGGCGACGTCGAGACAGAAGTCTTCATTCACGGAGCGCTTTGTTATTCGTACAGCGGCTTGTGTCTGTTCTCAGCCCAGACGATCGGTCGCAGCGGCAATCGAGGGAAATGTTCGTATTCGTGCCGCGACACGTTCGAAGTCTCCGGGGCGCCGCTCACGCTGCGCGACGGCAGTGCGGTGCGCCGCGATCCGCGCAATGGCTTCCCCTTTTCGATGAAGGATCTGGCCCTCCCCGATCACCTGCCCGCGTTGCGGGCGAGCGGCGTGTCGTGCTTCAAGATCGAAGGGCGTAAGAAGAGCCCTCTCTACGTGGCCACGACGACGGATTACTATCGTCGGCTGCTCGACGGCAAGCTCTCCGACGAAGAACGCCCCGCGCGCGAGGCCGATCTGCAAACGGTGTTCAGCCGGCCGTGGACGGGGCTGTTCGTCAATTCGCACAAGGACAAGGAAGTCGCCGATCGCGATACGGTCGGCCATCGCGGCACGTTGATTGGCCGGGTGGAGGCCATTCAAGTGACGCCGCGCGAGAGCCGGGTGCGGTTTCGGACGTCGCGGGCTTTGCAAAAACATGACGGCGTGCAGATCGATCTGCCGACGCAAGGCAAGCCGTACGGGTTCGCGGTCGATCATCTTTGGCAGATTCCGCCGGGGGGCCGTAAACCGCAAGACGCTCTCACCGTCGCCGCCGGTAGCCTTGTCGAGATCGCCTTGCCGCGCGAGGCTCCGCCGATTCCGGTCGGCAGTCCGGTCTATTGCTCGTCGTCGCAAGAGGTGAAGCAGCGGTACAAATTTCATCGGCCCAAGCCGGGTCTTTATGCGGTTCGCCGGCCCGTGGAGATTGACATCGTGCTGTCACTCGACGAGATCGTCGTGACGGCCCGCACATCGGAACGGCCGTGGGCGGAGGCGTCGGTCGAGGCTCGGCATGTTTTGGCCGGTCCGTTCGCCGTTTCGCAAGACGCCAGCAAGATGGAGACTTCCCTCCGCGACGCGTTCGCCCGGCTCGGCGGCAGCCGCTTCGATCTGGCGGGAATGTCGATCGAAAATGCCGCGAACGCGTTTGTTCCGGTGTCGCGTCTCAACCCAATTCGCCGGCAGCTCGTCGCCGATTTGGATGAGAAGCTCAACGCCGCCAAAGCGGAATATCTGACGGCGTTGACCCGCGAAGCGCAACCCATCTCAACCATCGCGCACGAGCGCAACGTCTGGAATCGCGATTTTCTCTGGTCGCTCAAAGTCGACCGCATCGCTTTTCTCGACGCGTTCGACGCCGACGATTATCGCCATCTCGACGACGTCATTATCGACATCGCTCGCGATCATCCCGGTCTTTTACGCGAGAAGCTCGAAGTCCTCGCGGGCCATGTCGGCAGGGACAAGATCCGGCTCGCGTTGCCGCCGTTGTCGCGAGCCTGGGAGGAACGCGGGCTCGTTCACAAGATCGAAGCGCTACGTGCCGCCGGTTGGACGCGCTGGGAGATCGGCAATGTCGCGGGCTGGTCGTACCTCGGCCTCGATCCGGCGTCGGGATCGACCGGCGGGCTCGATCTCGCGGCCGACTGGTCGCTGTACGCCATCAATCGCCTGGCCGCTTTAGAATTGCTCGACATGGGTGTGACGAAATTCACGCTGTCGCCCGAGGATGGGTTTGCGAACAGCCGGTCGTTGTGGGACGAGTTCGGTTCGAAAGCGGCGCTGATCGTGCATCAAGACACGCCGCTGTTTTTGGCGGAATCGTGTGCGTATGCGAACCTCATCGGCGGTTGTCCCGGGAAGGCGAATTGCTCGTTCGAGAGCATGGATATGGCGTCGAGCCATGGCGAAAAGGTGACGGCGATCGATTACCATTGCCGGACGATCGTGCTCAATCAGGGGCCCTATTGTTTGGCGCCGCGGTTGGGGGAACTCGGCAAGGCGGGAGCCAAGGCGCTGCGGGCGGACTTCCTTTATCGCAAGTATGAAGCCGACGAAGTGCGGCGGATTTGGCGGCTCGTGCGGGCGGGAAAGAGCGTTCCCGGGGGGCATGCGGCGAACTGGGATCGCGGGTTGGTTTAGGATTTTTGGCGTGCGCGATGAGGGCCGTCGATGCACCTTTTGGTGGGCTTCGCCGCTAAATAAGTGAGCTCGATT
>JBAXFO010000284.1:0-6223 GCA_037139885.1 Planctomycetota bacterium | reverse complement strand
ATGTCGATGTCAGCGTCACGCCGATCAACCCCGCCAGACACGTCAAACCGATCAACCATCGCTTCATGGCGGCATTCCTCGCGCGTTTCGTGGTGTGTTCCACGTCATGGTAGCAGGTCGACCTGAAGGGGGGATGAAGAGTCGCGGAATCGCGCTGATTAGACGACTCGGGAGCCGGGCTTGGCCGCGTCGAAAATGATTTCACCCCCGGCGGCGGAGAGCGAAAGGTCTTCCAGGAAGATCGCCAGACCGCGAAACTTCTTGGCGTTCCAATTGGGGGGCGGCGGTTCGGTGGCGAGTTTCCAGAGCGATTTGACGTGTTTGACGAGGCGGCGCCGTTGGAGCATGTTGGCGCGGACATCGAAGGAAAGTTCGACCGGGGCCTGGCCGGCGGGGAAGTCGATCTTGGCGTAGGTGCGAAACCAGTCGCGCGCCAAGGCCTGGGCGGGCTCCCCCAATTGATCGCGCTGCGACATTTCACGCATCTGCCTTTTGACGAGCGGCGTCGCTGCGGAGGGGGGCGCGCCGACCAGCGCGGGGGTCGCTTCCAGGCTCCAGCGGCTCTGGAAGTATTTCTTGAAGCCATAGAGCAAAAGCACGAGCGTACCCAAAACGAGGGCCACGCGGAGCACGATATCGGGCCGGAGAATTCGATCCAGAACGCGCTGCAGGATGTTCGAGTTTTGCACGGCGTCGATGAGGCGATTCAGCAAATCGATCGTCGGCATCGGCATCTTCGGTGGGCCCGCAAGAGGCATTTTGAAATTGCTGACGACCTTGCATTCGTTCACGAACAAGACGTTCGTCCGCTGCTCGCCTTTCAGCCAGCGAATCGTATTGAGCGCGAGTCGGCGATTGTCGATGTCGTCGCGCACCATCATGCAATTGGTGAACAGGCCATGCCCGGCAATGAGCAACGTGCGGCCTGAACCGGCATCGAGCCCGGACACGATGTAGCGCCGGGGCAGCGGCGCCGACTCGGCGATCGACGCGATCAGATCGCGCTTGGGCCCCAGCATGGTTCCGAGCGGGAGAAGGGCGAGCGTTTGAAGTTTGTCGTTGTCCATGGCGATGTAGCCGGGGCAGTTCGTCGCGATCGGTTGGTTGACGCCGGCGAATAACGGATGTTCGGGTCGGCGGAACTCCTTACGCAAGAGCGTCGGGCATTCGGATTGATTCTCGAAATTTTGCAGGTAATTCACCAGGTCGGCGTTCTTCGTGACGACATCCCGCCAGTCGAGCGAGGGAAGCTGATCGAAGGCGAACAGACGATCGGTGGCGACGAGCAGAGCCCCGCCCCGTTTGACGAAATCGCCAAGATCGTTCCAGTGGGGCCGAGGCCGGCGATCGAAGCCGACGAGGGGGTGCGGGTCGCCGAAGACGATGATGATGGATTGGTCGGCCGGGCTCTCGGCGAGTCGTTCGAACGATTCGACAGGTTTCAGCCCGGCATGGTCGAGAAGGCGGGCGAAGATTTCCGGGCCGTCATAGGGGATCGTGGGCCGAGCTTTGCGCGGGGACGGTTCCTGGGCCGAAACCGCCAGCGCGCCCACGAGCAAGCAGGCAAGGACGAGGCACGCAGACGTTCGGAAGATCCGGGGCGTCATGCCGTTCCTCGGGTGAGCGCCGCCAGCGAACTGCGTACGGCTTCGCATTCGGCGGGGTTGAGACGATCGTCGCCGGGGGTATAGCGTGCGATTTCGTAGAGATTCGCCAGAGCGCGGGCGGCGGCGGCCGAAGCGGGAGCTTCCGCGAGATGGCTGGCGATGAGGCGGTGATTCCAGGGGCGGGCCTTGTCGCCCAGCCGCGCGATCGCGAGGGCGTCGAACGCTTGCCGTAGCTGCGAACGCGTGGTGATGACGCTCGGCAGGGTTGCGAGCAGTTTGGCGAGACCGTCGCCCGTGGTGCGAAGTTTCCAGCTCGTGTTTCGAATCAGCCAGAGGAACGCGACGATGGCGAACCCCGCCAAGCCGACATAAAGCCAAGCCGTGCCGCCGGAGACGTCCGGCGCTCCGGGCATGCGGGGGGCGCCGCCGAAGCCGGGCAGGCTCGGCATGCTGAAGCGCCCCAAGTTCGGCAGCCTGGGTAGATTCATGCGCGGCAACGCCGGCAGACTCACTCGCGGCAGCTTGGGCAGTTGCCCCAAATCGAACGGCATTTTGGGAGGCTTGATGTCGAGGTTCCACGGCCCTTTGCCGCCGACGTCGGGCAGATTCGGCAACCAGTTGGGATCCATTTGGCCCTGGAGCGATTTGAGCAGATCGCCGATCGCCTCGCTCACCTCGGGGCTTTCCTTTAAGAAGTCCGCGATGTCGTCGCGGAAGCGGCCATCCTTGAGCGCCTCGGCGAGCCAATCGGTGAAGCGGTCTTCCAGGGACAAATCGAGTTCGCCGATTTCCGGAAGGTCGAATACCGGCAGCGGCTGGGCCGGCTTATCGGGAGCTTTCGTCAACGCCTTGGCGAGTTCGGCGAGGGCGTCGGAGTCGAACTTGCCTTCGACGCCTTTGAGAACCATGTCCGTAAGGGCTTTACTGCCGTCGAGCTTTTCCGCGAACTTCTTGACGGCTTCGTTCAAATCGCCGCCGTTGCCTTGGGGCAGCTCAGGGTTGTCTTTCAGGAACTTATCGATGAGCTCGCGAAAGAAGGGATTGCCGTCGGTCTTTTGATTGATCAGGTCTTCGAGGTTTGCGGGGGGTTGGTCGAGGAGCTTGCGCCATTCGCCCTGGAGCATTTTTTGTAAGAGGTCTTGCCCGGGCTTGGTCTTGAGAAATTCCGCGAGAATTTGCTCGGGATTGCCGTCGAACTCGAAGCGAACGTACTTGGGAGCCTGTTTGGAGCTGACGGGATGAATTTTCTGGCGAAGCGGGGGCTCGACGAACGGCTGTGCGCGGGCGTCGACCGCCAAAAACCCCAGGGCGAATAGGGCGTAGCGATACATGTCATTATTATCGATGATGGCGCGGGGTTTGTCTATGGAAGTTCCGTATCCTGCGTCATTCCCCCGCTCATTGTCATTTCGAAAATAGCCGCGCCAAGCGCTCCGACATAAAATTCGCTACTCGCGCCCGCCCCCTTTTCGGAGACGATTGTCATGAGCGACAAGACCGGCATCGCAATCATCGGTTGCGGCATGATCAGCGAGTTTCAATCGAAGGCGATCTCGGCTTTGCCCGACGCTCGGGTGGTCGGCTATTTCGACACCATCGCCGAGAACGCGAAGAAACGGGCCGGCGAGTACGGCGCGAAGGCGTACGCGACGCTGGAAGAGATGTTCGCCGACCCCGCGGTTCAGGCGGTGTCGATTTGTACGCCGAGCGGTTTGCACATGGAGCCGGCGGTGCAGGCGGCGAAGGCGGGCAAGCATGTCATGGTGGAAAAGCCGGTGGAAGTAACGCTCGAACGGATCGACGCCATCATCGCCGCCTGCCGCGCCGCGGGCGTGATTCTCGGAGCCATCTTTCCCCGCCGCTTTCAAGAATCGAGCCGGATGCTGAAGGACGCCATCGCCAGCGGGCGCTTCGGCAAGATCCATCTCGCCGACGTTTACATCAAATGGTTTCGCTCGCAGGCTTACTACGATCAGGGCGGCTGGCGCGGCACCTGGAAGCTCGACGGCGGCGGGGCCCTCATGAACCAGGGCATTCACGGCATCGACCTCGTGCAATGGCTCATGGGGGGCATTACCGACGTCGCCGCCTTCACCGCCACGCTAGGCCATGAACGAATCGAAGTCGAGGATGTCGCCGTCGCTTCGGTTCGTTTCGCGAACGGCGCGCTGGGCTCCGTCGAAGGGACAACGGGTTCCTGGCCTGGCTCGAAGATCCGCATCGAAATCGGCGGCATGAACGGCAGCGCGGTTCTCGAAGACGAGACCGTTTTGTCGTGGCAGTTTCAAGACGACGGCCCCGCCGACGAAGAGATTCGCAAGAAATACGGCCCGCGCGAATCGCTCAACAGCGGCGGCGCCGGCGACCCGCGCTCGATCTCGTTCGAAGGCCATCGCCTGCAATTCGAAGATTTCGTCCGCGCCATCCGCACCAAGAGCAAGCCCTATTGCGGCGGCGAAGACGCCCGGGCCGCCGTCGCGATCATTACGAGCATTTACCGATCCGCTCGCGAAGGCAAAGCCGTGAAAGTGGTTTAGTGCGGAGACCCTGCTGATTTGTCGGGCGCTGTCGTTGCAGGTAGCCCGACGCGTGAGCGAGGGTTGACGGCATGCCTCGCTGACGCGTCGGGCTTCCAGGGATGACCTCAGAACCCGAAAATTTCGCTTGGACGAGGCGCTACTTCCGATACGAAGCCGGGATCGCATCGACGCGTGTCGGTTCGATCGTCATGGCCTCGCGGAAATCGGCCGCGGCGAGGGCCGGTTCGTTCATCTCATGATAAACCTGCCCGCGATTGCGATAAGCCGCGGCGTATTTCGGCGACAGCGTGATGGCGAGGCTGAAATCGCGTAGGGCCTTCTGCCAGTCTTTCAGGCTGGCGTACGCCTGGCCGCGCTGGTTGAAGATCTGCGGGTCGTTGTTGTCGATGTGGATCGCCTGGCTGAAGTCGGCGATCGCCTTGTCGAAGTTGCCGAGCTTGTGTTGGGCGGCTCCGCGATTGGCGTGGGCGAGCTGGTTCATCGGGGCGAGTTGAATCGCCTTGTTGAAGTCTTTGATGGCCGACTGGAATTCGTTGCGCAGGTGGTAGGTGTAGCCGCGGTTGATGTAGACTTCGACGAAGTCCGCCTTGACGGCCAGGGCGGCGTCGAAGTCGACGAGGGCCTTTTCGGTGAGGCCGGAATCCATGTAGAAGATGCCGCGGTTGAAGAGGGCGTGCGGGTCTTTGGTTTCGATGGCGAGAACGCGATCGAGATCCTTGATCGCTTCGACGGTCTGCCCCATGCGATGCAGGAGCACGCCGCGGTTGAAATACGCGGAGACGAACTTGGGGTCGCGGCGCACGGCTTCGGTGTAATCGTCGAGGGCCTTGTCGGGGTTCTCGGCCGAGGTGTAGGCGACGCCGCGGTTGTAGAAGGTTTCGGCGTTGGGGGCGAGATCGAGGGCGGTCGAATAGTCTTCGAGGGCCAGGCCATATTCTTTGGCCTGGAAATAATGCGTGGCTCGTTGGCGATAGAGACTGGGGTCGTTGGGGTTTTCGGCGATTTTGTCGGAGAGCCGTTCGATGGGATCGCGTGGATCGGGCTCGGCCTCGGCGGCGGGCGACGCCTTGGCGTCATCGATCGGCGGCGTCGTCCGCTTGCACCCGGTCAGGACGGCGCTCAACAGCAGAAAGCACACAACTTGGCGCACGGCGGCCACCTCGCGTTGAAAGGTTCGATGTCGTCTCTTGAGGTTTTCGACCAAGAGCGGGCGAAACTTCGCTGAAAGTGGCGGAATGATTGGCGCAGCCGGCAGATTCGGGAAACGGCGCAAGGTGGGCGAAGCCGAGCTGCCCCGGGGGGAATGATTCGTCGGCGCTTCGCGACCGCCAACCGCTACCGGATCGGCTGGGCCATCAGCGAAAGCAGCGTCTCGACTGCAGCCGTCGCAAATTCGGGATCGTTGATGTGCAGGTCGAGTTCAACGATTTTGACCTGGGGGCCGGTCCAGTTGCGGAGGCTTTGGAAGAGGGCTTCGTTCGCTTCGGGCCAATGAAACGGTTGGCCGGGTCGATCGATGGCGGAGATGCCGCGGAGGGGAAGGAGGATGGCGGTCGGGCCGCGCGCGGCGCTGGCCTTCTCGGCGATCTCCTTGCCGAGGCGGTCGTTCTCGGCGGGGGTGGTTCGCATGAGCGTGACGCTGGCGTTGTGATGGTAGAAGCGGCGGTCTTTGAACTTCTCGGGGACAGTTTCGGGGGGGCCGAAATTGACCATGTCGAGAGCGCCGACGCAGATCGCTTGCGGGACGCCCCGCATGGCGGCGGCGGTGAGGCGGTTGGGGCCGGCGCCGAGGATGCCGCCGACGAGTTCGTCGGCGAGTTCGGTGGTGGTGATGTCGAGCACGCCCGCGATCAGGCCGTCGGCGATGAACGACTCCATCGTCAGCCCGCCCGTACCGGTGGCGTGGAAAACCAGGACTTCAAAGTCCTTCGCTTCGAGCTGTTTTTGGGCCAGGCTGACGCACGGCGTGGTGACGCCGAACATCGTCGCGGCGATGAGGGGTTTGTTCGTGGCCGGGGGAATGGGGATGGCGGTGGCGACCATGCCGGCCATGGCGTGGGCGGCATTGCCCAGGAT
>JBAXFO010000283.1:0-6235 GCA_037139885.1 Planctomycetota bacterium | reverse complement strand
GGGGAGGGTGTAAGCCATGGGGGTCGCTCCTTGAGATGGTGATTTCGATCTCCGTTCACGCCTTCATCCTATCGTGCCGGCAGGGGCTGGCAACCGAGGCAGAGGATTGCGGGCGAAGATCCATTCCCCGATCGGGACGCCGCCGACGAGATGCTCGCGCACCAGACGCGGAATGCGGTCGGCGGTCATGTTCGCGTACCAGGTCCCTTCGGGATACACCACCATCACCGGGCCGGAACAGCACACGCGCAGGCAGACGGTCTTGGCGCGATGGCACGCGTTGCCCAGGCCGGAGGCTTTGAGTTCCCCTTTGAGAGCTTCCCACGCGGGGAGGCCGAGGGCGTCGGAGCAGCAGGTGGGGCCGGTGCAGAGGAAGACGTGACGGCTGTAAACCTCGAGGCCGAGCTTGGCGACGGCGGCTTCAAGCGATTCGTGAGCGGGCATGGTTGGCTCTCCAGGCTTCGAAATCACCGCTTCAGGAGCAGGCGAATGAAGCGGACGATTTCGGCGAAAACGACGACCGAAGCCGTGCCGCCGATGATGATCAGCCAGGTTCGCCAATCGAGCGGTTGCACTTTAAAGATCGTGCCGCCGAAGGTCACGATGGCGATTTGGCCGATGGCGGTTAACGCGGCGATCGCCAGAAAAACGGGGTTCGCGAAGAGCCCCTTGAGACCGCTCGTTTTGATCGTCAGCGAACGGCAATTCACTTGATTCCAGACCTGGAAGAACACGTAGATCGTAAAGAACAGAGTGACCTGGAGCACCGTGAACGCAGCCGTGGCGGCGTGGCCCCGCAGCAGCGGATTGGCGGCGGTCTCGCTGACGCGGTAGTCGCCGTCGTCGTTTTTGATGAGCTGCTCGACCGGCAACGCGACTCGGCTCACGCCGACTTCGACATCCCACAGCCCATCCCCCGCAAAGAGCCCGGGAGCTTCGGGGCTCCCCTTCATCAACATGAGCAAGCCGAGCATGACCACGACGAAGAATCCGCCCGTCAGCACGATCGAACGCATCATCGAACGGGTGACGATGTTTTCGTCGCGTTTCTTCGGCATGTGCTTCATGAGCCCTTCGCGTGGCGGCTCCGAGCACAGGGCGATGGCGGCGAACGTGTCCATGATCACATTGATCCACAAGAGCTGTAGCACGGTGAACGGCGCCCGCACATTGAGCGCCAAGACGCCGAGGAACGTGATCGCCAGGGCGCTCAAATTGATCGTGAGTTGAAATTGCAAAAAGCGTTGAATGTTTTCGTAAAGCGAGCGGCCCCAGTGCACCGCCTTGACGATGGTCGCGAAGGAATCGTCGAGCAAGACGATCTTGCTGGCTTCCTTCGCGACTTCCGTGCCGGCGATGCCCATGGCGAGGCCAACGTCGGCTTTCTTCAGAGCGGGAGCGTCGTTGGTGCCGTCCCCCGTGACGGCGACGACTTCCCCCATCTCCTGCAGCAGCGAGACGAGACGATACTTATCGAGCGGCCGGGCGCGCGCGACCACGCGAACGTCGATCAGGCATGCCTTGAGTTCCTCGTCGGTCAATTCGTTGAAGCGCTGGCTGGTCAAGACGGCGGCGCCGGGGATGTCGATCGGTTCGTCGAGCCGTGAAACCAGGCCGATCTCGTGAGCGATGGCGCGGGCGGTTTCGACGTTGTCCCCCGTGACCATGGTCACGCGGATGCCGGCGGCGCGGCAAGCGTCGATGGCCGCGCTCACGTCGGGCCGCAGCGGATCGCGGATGGCCACGAAGCCAGTGAACGTGAGGCCGGCTTCCAGCTTGTCGCCAAGCGCGTGCAGCGCGTCCTCTTCGCGAGGCGTATCCGCGGGCAAGACGGCACAGGCGAACGCGAGCGTCCGCATCGCTTGCCGGGCGGCGGCGCCCAGTTGCCCTTGAATCTCGGCGCGACCGGCGGGCGTGATTTCGCGTACGCCGCCGTCGGCCGTGAGTTGACGATGGCAGCGTTCCAGCACCCATTCCGGCGCGCCCTTGACGAAGCAAAGCAACTTGCCGTCGATGTCGACGACGCTGGTCATGCGTTTGCGTTCGGAGGAGCAATGGAGCTGATACAGCATCTGCCCACGGTTACGAAGCGTTTCGTAATCGATGCCGTTGTCGCGCAGCCAGTGGAGCAGGGCGCCTTCCGTCGAATTGCCGATGGTGACGATGGCCCCGTCTTTCTCATCGAGGTTCGCCGTCGAGTTGAGGGCGGCGTTGAGGGCCAACAAATCGAGCGGCTTCGCAACGTTTTGCAGCGATGGCGGCGCGAGGCGCGGCCAGGCGTCATCGCCGCGCCCGGCGTTCACGCCATCCCAGGCCAGGCGGTCGACTTGCATCTTGTTCTGAGTGAGCGTGCCGGTTTTGTCGGAGCATATGACCGTCGCCGAGCCGATGGTTTCGCAGGCGACGAGCTGGCGCACGAGCGAATTGGCGCGCGTCATCTTGCGCATGGCGAGGGCGAGCGACACGGTGACGCTCATCGGCAAACCTTCCGGCACCGCGACGACGACGATGATCACCATGGTGACGAAGTAATCGAGCAATTCGCCGACCACCTCGATCGCCTGTTCGCCGTTGCCGGGCCAAAAGATTTGGCCTTTGAGATAGCCGCGGCCCAGCTGAGCGAGAAAAATCAAAGCCGCGGCGATGTAACCGACGCGGCTGATGACCGCGGCCAGGCGGGCGAGCTTCTCTTGCAGCGGCGTCGAATCTTTGGCGATCGAGAGCTTGCCCTTGATTCGGCTCGCTTCGCCCTCTTCCGCTTCGCTGCGCGACGGTCCCGCCAGCTTCTTGGCGATCTGCCCGAGATAGGTGGCGTCGCCGACATCGCCGACGATCATCTGCCCGGCCCCGTCGACGATCTGCGTGCCTCGATAAAGACACCCGGGTTGATCGGGGCCATGGCCGGCGTCGGTCGCGGGCCGCGTCAATTTGCGGACCGCTTCCGATTCGCCCGTCATCAGCGATTGATCGACGAGCAACTCGGCCGCCTTCACGACCCGGCCATCCGCAGGGATCTCGTCCCCCATCTCCAGCACGACAAGGTCGCCGACGACGACGTCTTCGATGGCGATGCTGTGAATGTGTCCGTCACGCAGGACCTTGACGTCGATCGAATCTTTGCGTGCGTTGAGAATCTCGAATTCGCGGTCGCTGCGGTATTCGCTGAGAAAGGCGACCCCCGTGGCGAGGATCACCGCGATCATCACCGCCATGCCCTCGACGAGGACATGGCCATGAAACAGGCCGACGCCAAAGAAGACGAATGCCGCGAAGAATAAGAGCAAGGGAATGTCATGCGAACGGCCGCGACGGGCGAGAATGGCCGCGGCGAGAGTGACGGTGACGAGTCCGCCGGCGGCGACGTAGGTCGAGAATTTGAAGAGATCGACGACCATCGAGACGAGGGCCGCCGCCAGGAGGATCTTGATGATCGGGTCGGCGAATTTTTCGAGGAACTTCTTCCACAGCGATTCGCGGGGCAGGGGGGTGAGCGCGTTGCGGCCGAAACGCTGGCGGCTTGTCGCTATGGCGTCGCTGGGCAATCCGTGATCGAGCGTCGATTTCGTCTCGGCGAGCACGTCCGCGAGCGAACGCATTGAGTTGGCCTTTCCGGCGGAGGGTTTCGCCACGACGGGGCAATGGAGCGAGACGTTTGCACGACACTGACTCGCTCCGCTGCTCCGTCGCGGTTCACCCCGCTATTGTTCGGTGATTTCCTTCGACTTCTTGTCCGACACTTCGGTGATTTTGTCTTCGAACGCTTTCAGCAGCTGTTGCACCGATTCTTTGCCCGTGTCGCGGTCGTCTTCGGTCATTTCTTTGGCCTTCTCGGCGGTGTCGAAATGCTTGTTGGCGTCGCGGCGAATGTTGCGACAGGCGACGCGGGCGTCTTCGCTCGACTTCTTGATGCGCGTCACCAGCTTCTGCCGTTGATCGCCCGACATCGGCGGCACTTGCATGCGGATCATCTTGCCGTCGTTGTTGGGAGCCATGCCCAGATCGCTGGAACGAATCGCCTTTTCAATGTCTTTGAGAACGCCCGTATCGAACGGCCGAATCACGATCGATTGCGGGTCGGGGGTGCTGATCTGAGCGAGCTGTTTGAGCGGCGTCGGCGAGCCATAATATTCGACTCGCAGGCCATCGACGAGGGCCGGCGTCGCTCGTCCCGTGCGTAGGCCGCGAAGCTCGTCGCGGAACACGCTCACGGCCTTGTCCATGCGTTCCTCGGCATCGAAGAGAATTTCATCGCTCGTCATGTCCGTCGTCCTTGTCGTGTCAAGGGTACCTGAGGGGAGAACCTGAGGGGAAACGTTATTCGACGATCGTGCCGATCGCATGCCCCGCGATCGCCCGTTCGATATTGCCTTCGCGTTTGAAATCGAACACCAGAATCGGCAGCTTGCCCGTTCGGCATTGATCGATCGCGGAGGCGTCCATCACTTTGAGATTGTCGCGCAGCACCTGGGCGTGCGTCAAGCGTTCGTAACGGATGGCGTGCGGATTCACCATCGGGTCGTCGGTGTAGACGCCATCGACCTTGGTCGCCTTCAGCAGAATCTCGGCGTCGAGCTCGCGAGCGCGGAGAGCGGCCGCGGTGTCGGTCGTCACGAACGGATTGCCGGTGCCCCCCGCGAGAATCACCACGCGCCCCTTTTCCAGATGCCGCAACGCCCGGCGACGGATGTAGGGTTCGGCGATCGTCTCCATGCGGATGGCGCTGAGGAGCCGCGTCTGCACGTTCATGCTTTCGAGAGCTTCTTGCAGGGCCAGACCGTTGAGCACCGTGGCGAGCATCCCCATGTAATGGGCCGACGCCTCTTTGATCACGCTGCCGCCGGCCGAGAACTGCGAACCGCGGAGAATATTGCCCGCCCCGATGACGACGCCAAGCTGCACGCCGCGGCCATGAACGCGTTTGATCTGGGCGGCGATATCGAGCGTTTCGTCGATGCTGATGCCGCTTTTGCCGCCGGAGTGCCCGAAACTTTCGCCCGAAAGTTTGAGAACGACACGTCGATATTTGGGCTTCAGAGAATCGTTGGATTGGTCCATGGAAAACGCTCGGCGACTGAAAGAGGCGACTTAACGGAATTGTAGGGACTGACGCGATCGGTTGCCAACCGGACGTCGCGCGCGGCGGTTGGAGGCTCCATTTTTCCCAATGCGATTTGAACCACAAAGCTCGAGGCGCCAAGTGATGGCGAGCGGAACGCGTGCGCCAACTTACCTGCAAGGCGACTGGCCCGCAGCAGGTAATCCTCACCTAACGTTGGCCATCGTGCGGCAGTGGCACAACGAGCGGCAGACCGGTCGGCGCGGGAGCGTGGCGTGGGTCTTCGCGGAGGGGGATTGGGCTTTCGGTCGATTCGGCGGAGTCGAGGTCTTGGGAGGCGAGAGCTTTCAAGGGGGCGCTGACGACGATGCCTTTGGGGGCGCTCTTGGGCCATTCGAGGCGGTATTTCATGTTGCCGATGGTGAGTTCGTCGCCGTGGCGGAGGACGCCTTCGGGCATGCGTTCGCCGTTGACGCGGATGCCGTTGGTGCTTTGCATGTCGCGGACGACCACATAATCGGCCACCTGGGCGATGCAGCAATGTTTGCGGGAGATCTTGCGGGAGGGAATCTGCACATCGCATTCCTGATGCCGGCCGACGAGCAAGATCGGCTTATCGAGAATGAGATTTGGGCCTTCGACGAGGGCCACCAAAAGGGGCGTCATGAATGCTTACCCGAAACGCGCGTCTCGCCAGTTTGCCCCATCCTAGATCACCCCGTCGCCGTCAGCAAGACCCGTTTGGGGGAATTCCCAAGCCTCGGGATGTATGGCTCGCCAGCGGGAGATCTCCCCGGCATGCGAAGTCCCCCATCCAAGGGCTCGAAGGCGCCGCCGTGCAAGTCGGGCTTGTTCCGTTTCGGCGACCTTCCTATAGTCCGCCGCGACGTGGGACGAATGGCGTTCCGCACACGACCGAGGGATGAGTGATCGGCGCGTTCGCGCAACTTGTCCGCGTTCCAAGGAGGGAACCCGATGCCGTCAGCGAATCGTCCGATTATTGGCGTCAACCTGGACCTGACGCCGGCCCAGAAAAACCAGCGGGCGCAAATGCTCTCGCCGCTCGGTTATGCCGACGCCATCGTGGCTGCGGGGGGCTTGCCCCTGTTCATGCCCCCCATCGGCAAAGACAAAGAGATCGCCGCCTTTCTCGATCTGGTCGACGGCTTCCTCCTCACC
>JBAXFO010000282.1:0-6243 GCA_037139885.1 Planctomycetota bacterium | reverse complement strand
TCCCGGCAGGCAGCCCCGGCCTGGGGATCGCATCGCTCGTGATCGGCCTGTTCGTGGGGATTTCGATGGCGGGACTCATCGTCATCGCTGGCGTCATGTCGATCAACGCCGGCGGAAACTTACCCCAAAATCAAGCCACGGCCGTCGGCTGTCTCGCCCTCCTCGGCCTGGGTTTGGCGTTGATGGGTTCCATCTTCGGACTCGTCGGCGTCATCGGTCGTTATCGCGGCAAGGTCGTCGCCGCCATCGGACTGACGATCAACGCCTTGATTCTGTTGGGAACGATCGGCTTGATCATTCTCGGTTTGCTGGCCGGATAAAACTCTCCGCTCGGCGCGAGCGATTACGCATTTTGCGGAAGGGTCACTTCGCGGGGCCGAGTTGCTCGATCGCTTTTGGCTCCGGCGCCGGCAGGAGGGCCGCGTCGGGTTCCGGGGCTGAACCGCCGCTCGGTCGAGGCACGACGAAGCCGACGACCAGACCGACGATGACGCCTGCCAGAAACATCACCGCCGCCCCTAACACGACTTCATTCCGCGGCAACCATTTCAAGGAGCCCCGCGGTTCATACGCAGGCAAGCCGATGGCGACGCGGCGTGCGGGCGTCGACAGGTCGAACTTGCGGACCGCCGACACGACTCGGCCCATTTGCTTGCGAGCGCGTGCGTTATCGGGATCGGTTTCGAGCACTTCCAAATAGGCCCACACCGCTTCGCCAAACTCCCCCGCCTTGGCGAGATTCTCGGCCCGCTCCAGGCCGCCTCGCAGATGGCTCACATAATCGACGAGCAGATCAAGATCGGCCTGGCACGTCGGGCAGCGCCGGACCAATTCGCGGAGCGGCTTGTTGCATTGCGGACACGCGGGCATCGTGGCTCGCTTTCGGAGAAATCGTAAACGACGGGAGCGTCCCAGCGGTTCTACGTAGCGTCCGCGGCCGCGTCAATCCTTCTTGCCGAAGCAGAAAAGATGGTTTTCGCCACGCACGTACAGTCGGCCATCCGCCGCCGCCGGAGTCGCCCGGATGCGTTCGCCAATCTTGGTCGTCGCCAAAATCTCGAACTTCGGATCGGCTTTGATGACGATGAGATCGCCCTCTTCGCTGCCGGCGTAAAGCTTGCCGTCGATGATGACGGGCGAGGAGGTGAACGTCGCATCCGGAATTCTCTGGAGGTAGACCTGTTTGCCTGCCTTGGGTTCGAAGCAGCCGGCGAAGCCGCGATCGTTGACGAAATAAATGTGCCCATCGTAACCGATCGGGCTGGGGACATACGGGAAGTCCTTCTTGTTATCCCAAACCTGAACCGGGGCGGCGCCTTGCGCGGAAGGCAGATCGAGGCCCACGGTCAGGCGACTGCTGTCGGTGCCCGAAAAGGCGAACAGCTTGTCGCCCATGTGAATCGTCTCGCCGATCGTGCGCAACGGTTCCGCCTTCGGGCCGCCGAACGTCCACTTCCAGTCCCAGTTGCGGCTGCCCGTATCGGGATTGTAGCTGGTGATCGCCGTGGTGCTGATGACGAGCAACTCCGGACCGTTCGGCCCCTTTTCGATGATCCGCGGGATTGTGTAGCAAGCGCGATGAGCGACCCGCGGCTGCGTCCACGCCGACTTGCCCGTGAGCTTGTCGAACGCGTACATGACCGCTTTGCCGTCCATGTCGAATGCGTAAAACAGCTTATCCTTGTAGACGACAGGCGACGCCCCCGGCCCATGTTGGCTTTTGAATTCGCCGAGGTTTTTCTCCCACATCGGCTGGCCTTTCATCGTGTACGCCGCGACGATCACATCTTTGCCGTCCCAGGTGGCGACATAAACTCCCGAACCGTCCGTCGTCGGCGTGGCCGAGGCGAGGGTGTTCTTTTTGTGCGTGTTCGCCTTTTTACCGGGGGTTTTGTGTTCCCAAACGGTCTTGCCGGTTTTGGCGTCCAGACAAAGAAGACTGCGCTCCGAACCGTCGGCGGCCGCGGATTGCAGGAACACCTGATCGTTCCAAACGATGGGGCTCGAATTGCCAAGACCCGGAATCGCGGCTTTCCAGACGAGGTTCTTTTTGGCGTCGAGCTGGGCGGGCAGGTTTTGATTGCGGGCGACGCCATCGCCATGCGGGCCGCGGAAACGCTCCCATGTCTCGGCCCCGGCCCAATTCGCGGCCGTCAACATCGCCGTTAAAATCGCCAGGGCCGCTAACGAATGACGAAAATTCATGAGACACCATCTCCATGCATGGGAAGTGTGAGGAAGGCAAGTGATTTGATTATCGCAAAGACCGGGACGGATGCAAGAACCGAAAGGGCGAAAGGGCGCGGGCGTGAAGAAACTCCGCGGGGCAAACGGACGCTGCGGACCCGCTTGCCCCACGGCATCGACCTCTCTCCCCGCAGGGAGAGAGGCGACAGAGATCCCCAACGTTAAACGCGCCCGTAAATGTATTCATGCAGGTGATAAATCGTCTTCTCCTGCGATTCGGTGTGGAACGCGTTCACATCGCCGATCGAGATCAGGCCCACCATGCCCCCGTCGGCGTCGATCACCGGCAAGTGCCGCACGCGTCGTTCTTTCATGAGCAGCGACGCTTCCTCAACCTCGGAATCGGGACCGCAAACGACAATATCGCGAGTCATCACTTCGTCGACCAACACCTCCACAGGATCGCGGCGTGCGGCGACAACCCGGCTGAGAATGTCGCGTTCGGTAATGATCCCGACAACCCTGGCGCACTCGATCACCACGAGGGCGCCGATCTTGAAATCGTTCATGAGCACGGCGGCGTCGAGCACGGTCGCCTGACGCCCAATCGACATGACGTGAGATCCCTTCACCGCCACCAGATCGCGAACTACGGCCATCGGTCGCTCCTTCCTCGCAGAAACGCGAGGGCTTGAGAATTGGAAATGTACGGAGCTGAAAGTGGGCTTACTGAAATGTAACAGGCGCTCCGCGGATTGCAATTGGAATTCGTAAGCCGTTCCCCCGACGCCAAGCCGGCGTCCCGCAGCGAGACATCGGCAATCCATCGAGTTCTCGCTCAATCCTGCTTTCGCCGCGACGCTGTAAAAGTTAGCGGCTTGGCGCAGCCGAGAGCGGACGGTACGCCCTTGCAGAAAAGGCGTCCTGTCAGCTCTCGGCTGCGCAATGCGAGCATCGCCAAAAAAATCGCCCCGCTCGAACGGCTTGAGAATAAACGCGTATCCACGCGTGGGCCAACGTGGTACAATACCGGGGAGCAAGAAACGGGACCGAGGTCCCATGCGTCGTTTCACTTTCAAGGAGACCGAATATTCGACTTTTCGACCGTCAACCTGCTCCGGACCGCGGCCCCCGGATGAACGAACAAATCCGCATCACGCCCATTCGTTTGATCGGACCTGAGGGAGAACAACTCGGGCTGGTGCCGACCTTTCAAGCGCTGGAACAAGCGCGTGCCGCTGGGCTCGATCTGGTGGAAGTCGCCGCTGACGATCGGCCGCCCGTTTGCCGTATTCTCGACTACGGGAAAATGCGTTTCGCCAACTCGCAAAAGAACAATAAGGCCACCAAGGTCCATCAGCAGAAGCTGAAAGAGATCCGCCTTCGTCCCAAGACCGACGAACACGATTTGGCGACCAAGGCGTCGCAAGCCCGTAAATTTCTCGAACACAACGACAAGGTGCAAATCACCGTCACGTTTCGTGGCCGCGAGATGCAACATCAAGATGAGGGCCGCCGCGTCCTCGATTCGATTTTGGCCAGGCTCGCCGATGTGGGCAAAGTCGAACGTGCGCCGATGCTCGACGGCAAGAAAATGACGGCAATGCTGATGCCGCTCAAGCCTGCCGCCAAACCGAAAAAAGCGAAGCCCCCCGCCGCCGAAAATGCGACGCCGTAACGTCTCACCGCCGGCGCGACCGTCTGCCGCGGCCGCGCCGGCTTGCGTTGGCCCTGCGGAATCATTTCCCTAAATTCATCCAACTCTCGAAAATTTGCATGGCGTTCGCCGAAAATGCGACCTACATTTCGGCGGGTTCTATTTAGGTCCTTCGAGAGATCAATCATGCTAAAGAAATCGCTTTACGCCTCTGCCGTTTTGATTGCGACTTTGCTCATTCCGGCGGCGCTGCCCGAGCAAGCCGATGCTTACTATTACCGAGCGCCAGGATTTTATCGTAGCGGCTTCTATCGGCCGATCGGATATGGCTATCGCCCCTACGGTTACTATCGTTATTATCGTTAACGAGCCGCAATCGTAAGCGCAACGGAAATGAATATCAGGGCGGCTCGATGCCGCCCTTCTTCTTTGAAACTCTGAAGCAATTTCACCCCGTTCGATCGCCGACTTTACGCACACAATTCCTCAATGGGCGTCCCGCGCGGCAGGACCGGGTGAGGTCGGCCGCTGTTGTCGGCGTACTGCACGGCTGGGTCGACGCCCAGGAAGCGGTACATCGTCGCCAGTACATCTTGCGGCGAGCGCGGACTCGCTTTCGGAAAAGCGCCGCGCGAATCGGATTCGCCGACGACGATGCCGCTGCGGACAGACCCACCCGCGAAGGCGGCGCTGAAGACGTTCGGGTAATGGTCCCGACCGGCGTCGTTGTTCACGCGAGGCGTTCGGCCGAATTCTCCCCAGGCGATCACCATGGTCGTATCGAGCAAGCCGCGCTGGTCGAGGTCTTCGATCAATGCGGAATACGCCTGATCCCAGCGCGGCAGGAAGCCGTCGCGGAGCGATTCAAAACCCAGCACATGCGTATCCCACCAGCGCAGATCGACCGTGACCAGGCGAACCCCCGCCTCGACGAGCCGGCGCGAGAGGAGGATGCGCTGGCTCCATGCGGGCGCGCCGCAACGATTGGCCGCGCCGGGGTCATAGGACGGACGAAACCCGTAACGTTCGCGAACCGCTCGCGGCTCGCTGTCGAGGTCGAACGCGTCGCGGGCGGCAGGCGATGAAAGCATGTCCCATGCTTGTGCGTTAAATTGGTCCAGAGCGTTCATCTGGCCCGATTGGTCGACGTCGCGGCGGAGCGTGTCAAAGTCGCGGAGCAACGCCCGGCGATCGCCGAGCTGATTCAGCGTGACGCCGACGGGCGGACTGAAATTCGGTACGCGGAACGGCCCGGGGTTCGCCGGGTCGACGCCCGTCTCGAACGGGCGATGCGCCGCGCCGAGATACGCCGCCCCCGTGCCCGGCACTTGTCGGGGAATCATCACATAACTCGGCGTCCGCGGCGATTGAGCGCCGAGTTGCCGCGAGACGATCGAACCGCACGAAGGATAGATATTTTCGTCGGGGTTTGGGCCGGGGTTGTACCCGGTGAAGCAGATTTGGTCGCCCGTGGAATGGCCCGCGTCGTGATGGTGCAGGCTCCGGACGATCGACCATTTGTGCATGATGCGGGCGGTTTGCGGCAGCATATCGGACAACATGATCCCCGGCACGCTGGAGCGGATGACGCCGAACTCGCCGCGGATTTCGCTCGGCGCGTCGGGCTTGGGATCCCACATGTCAATGTGACTGGGGCCGCCGCGCATCCAGAGAATGATGACGGAATTGGGTCGGGAGCCCCGGCTGGCTCGTGCATCGCTACGCAGCAGATCGGCGAGCGACAGCCCCGCGGCCCCCAGAACGCCCGCTTTCACGAAGTCGCGCCGCGAGGGCGCAACGCTTCGCATCATGTCGGAACATCCAAGGCGTGAGGAAGAACGCAACATGATGGGATCCAAGGGAAAGTGCGCTGGCGTGAAGGCGAGATATTGAAAATTTAACCGATTTTGGAAGGGAAGGCAAACGAAACAGTCACCCCTACGCAATTATTACTCATAGACGTCCGATCACTTAGCTTTATAACTTGTAATCGAACTCCATCGGAACTTTCGCGCGCTCTCGGTATCTAATTAAGTATGTAAGTCACCCACCGCGCCGGCTCATCTCCACCGACGCCTCTTTCGAGGGCACCTCTATGATCCGCCTGCTCGGTTTCGCCATGATTGCCGCGACATTGACGTTCGTTCTCCAGACCGACGCCACCGCGCAAAATAAGGCGGCCCCCAAAGGAACTACGGTCAACGCTTCGTTCGGCCATTACGCGATGCTGCGAAGCTACCGTGAAATCGTCGGCGTCGTCGAATCGATCAACGGAAACTCCGTCGTGATGAAGATCGCTTACGACCACGCCAATGTCACACGAACCGCGGCGCGCTCGACGGGCGGCCGTCGTCCGGCGGCCCCGCAAGTGAAAGTCACTCCCGTCCACGATATTGTGA
>JBAXFO010000281.1:0-6246 GCA_037139885.1 Planctomycetota bacterium | reverse complement strand
CCTCGAAAAAGACCTGCACGCTCGCGACAGCGATCTGGTCCACGCTCGCAACGCCCTGGTCTTGGCGCTTGCGGAACTCGTCGCCCATCGCGACAGCGAAAGCGGCTCGCACCTCCTGCGCATGCAGCGCTACAGTCGTCACCTCGCCGAACTCGCCGCCAATTCGCCCGCCTTCGCCCGTCAGATCGACATGAACTACGTCAACATGCTCGAATGCTGCGCTCCCTTGCACGACATCGGCAAGGCCGGCATTCCCGATTGCATCCTGCTCAAGCCGGGCCGACTCACCGCGGACGAACGCCGCATCATGGAAACGCACACGACCATTGGCGCGACCATCCTGGAAAAGGTGGCCGACCGCCACCCGTTCGCCCGCCCCTTCTTGCGGATGGCCATCGACATCACGCGCCACCACCACGAGCGCTTCGACGGCCACGGCTATCCCGACAAGCTCGTCGGCGAGGCGATTCCGCTGGCCGCCCGGATCGTCGCCATTGCCGACGTGTACGATGCTCTTCGCGCCCGGCGCGTCTACAAACCTGCTTTATCCCATGCCGAAGCATTAGCCGTCATGCTCGACGATTCGAGCGGCCAATTCGACCCGGCCCTTCTGCAAATTTTCCGCGCCGGCTCGGATCACTTCGAGCAAATGTATCGCCGCATGGAAGAATGAGATTTCCCGCCGTTCGATGAAGTCGGGCCGAGTCGTCCGTGCCGGACTAAAAAAACTAGGCGACGTCGTTTGATGGATTTGCTACTCTCCTGCGTGGGCGTCAGATAAGGCGGCAATCGCCCTTCTGTCGGCAAAACAAGAAGCGTCGATCCATGAACTCGAACACGAAGCCGCCGCCAGTCGAATCACGGAGCACTCTCGCGGCGTGGCTGCGCCGCGCAAGCGAGTCTTCGCAACCGGTGCGGTTGTTCGTGGCGTTCGTCGCGGTCATGGCGGCCTGGTGCGGACGCGTCTCGTTGATTCCATTGACCGGCGACCAGGTGCCGTTTCTGTTTTACGTGATCGCCGTGATAGCGTCGGCCTGGTACGGAGGTCTCTTCTCGGGACTTTTTGCGACCGCGCTTTCGATCCTGGTCGGAACCTGTCTGGATTCGCATATGCCTTTGTTCCTCGGGCCCCAGCGATTCTTTTGGTTTCTCGTCTTTACCGTCGTGGGCGTTTCGATCAGTTGGGCCTTCGAATCGTCGCACGCGGCGCGGCGTCGAGCCGAGGCCGCGCTAGCTTGCCAGCTCATCGAAGTCACGGAGCGAAAACAGGCCGAACGGCGGTTCCGAAAGCTCTTCGAGGGTGTGCGCGATCACTCGATCGTCATGCTCGATCCAAGCGGCAACGTGACGATGTGGAACGAGGGCGCCAAAAACCTGTTCGGATACGAGGCTTCGGAAATCCTCGGCCATTCGCACGTCGAATTGTTCGGCGCCGACGACCGGGAAACCGGCACGCCGCGCCGCGAACTCGATGAGGCGATCGCCAAGGGGAGCGCCTCGCTGGAAGGATGGCGCGTGCGTCGCGATCGAAGCCGATTTTGGGGATACAGCAGCGTCACCGCCTTGTACGACGAAGGCAAACTGGAAGGATTCGTCAAAATCTCGCGCGACGTGACCGACCGCAAGAAGAGCGACGAATCGCTGATCCTGAGCCGCAACAGTTTGATGTCGCTCGTCAATTCGGCGATGGACGGAATCATCACCATCGACGACGAGCAGCGGATCGTGCTGTTCAATCCCGCGGCGGAGACGATGTTCGGCGAGCGCGCCGACGAGGTCGTCGGCCAGCGGATCGAACGACTGATTCCCGCGCGATATCGCCCGACGCACGAATCGCACGTGAAGCGTTTCGGCGAGACGGGAGTCACGAACCGACAGATGGGCGACCTCGGCGCCGTGAGCGGCCTCCGTGCCGATGGGACCGAGTTTCCCATGGAAGCGTCGATTTCGCAAATGACGATCCGCGGCCGACAACAATTCACGGTGATCATTCGGGACGTTTCGCAGCGCAAGAAAACGGAAGCTGAACTCAAGATCGCATTTGCCGAATTGCAGAGATCCAACGGTGAACTGGAGCAGTTCGCCTACGTGGCCTCGCACGACTTGCAAGAACCGCTGCGCGCCGTCTCCGGGTGCGTGCAAGTTCTTCAGAGACGATACAAGGACAAACTCGACAGCTATGCCGAGGAGTTGATCGGTCACACCGTCGCCGGCGCGGTGCGCATGCAGACATTGATCGAAGATTTGCTCGCGTATTCACGCTTGGCGACGCGCGGTAAGGAATTCGCGCCGACCGATTGTCGGGAGATCGTGAAGCGAGCCCTCGCGAACCTCGACGTCGCCATCAAGGAAAGCGGTGCGGTCATCGATATCGATGAATTGCCGACGGTTCGCGGCGATGCGACGCAGCTCACGCAGCTGTTTCAAAACCTGATCAGCAATGCGATGAAGTTTCGAGGCGACGCGCCGCCCGCCATCGAAGTGCGGGCGCGGCGCGACGGCGCCGCTTGGCTGTTCAGCGTCAACGACCGCGGCATCGGCATCGCTTCCGAGTATTTCGATCGCATCTTCGTCATCTTCCAGCGTCTGCACATGCGAACCGACTATCCAGGGACGGGCATCGGCCTGTCCGTCTGCAAGAAAATCGTCGAACGCCACGGCGGACGCATCTGGGTCGAATCCGAGCCCGGCAAAGGCTCGACGTTCTTCTTCACGTTGTCCGATCAAGGAGGCCACGCATGACTGCACCCGAACAAATTCTTCCGATCGTAATCCTCATGGTCGAGGACAGTCCGACCGACGCCCTCCTGACCAAGGAAGCGCTCAACCATTCGAATGTCTGCAACAACTTGCAGATCGTGACTGACGGCGTCGCCGCGATCGCCTACTTGAACCGCCAACCCCCTTACGAAAACGCGCCGAAACCGGACCTGATCCTTCTCGACCTCAACTTGCCCAGAAAAGACGGCCGCGAAGTTCTCGCCGAGATCAAAGCCGACGAGCGTTTCAAACGCATCCCCGTCGTGGTGCTCACGACTTCAAAGGATGAGGCCGACGTCCTGTCGGTCTACGGCCATCACGCCAATTGCTACGTCGTCAAGCCGGTCGATTTCGAAAAGTTTGCCGAAGTCGTCAAGACGATCAAGGCGTTCTGGTTCGCCGTAGTGACTTTGCCATGAAGGAGTCGTCATGAAATCGAAAGATCCCATCCACGTTTTGCTCGTCGAAGACAACCCCACCGACGTGCTTCTGGCGCGCGAGGCGCTGTCCCGCTCGCCGAACGTGGCGCTCACGAACGTGACCCGGCTCGCCGACGCGATCAGCTTCTTTACCGATAAGACCGCGGACGTGGGATTGCTGGATCTCGGCCTGCCGGACAGCCAGGGACTCGAAACGCTCGTACGCCTGCTCGAATCGGCGCCGCATTGTCCGATCATCGTGTTCACCGGTCAGGACGATGACCAGCTGGGACTGCAAGCCCTCAATCTGGGGGCTCAGGACTTCCTCGCCAAGTCGCAGATCGTAAAGTTCGATCTGGCAAGGACGATTCGCTACGCCATCGAGCGCAAGCGAATCGAGTCGGAGAAAATCGCCGCCGAACGAAAACTGAACACGCTTTCCGCCGCCATCAGCAACGCCGCCAACGGCGTCGTCATCACCGATCGCGCCGGCACGATGATCTACGTCAACGCCGCCTTTTGCAACATGACCGGCTATCGCGACGACGAACTTTTGGGTAAGAACCCGCGTCTCCTGAAGTCGAACCGGCAAGACCCTTCCACATACACAGAATTATGGAGTACGATCGTGAAAGGGGACGTCTGGCGCGGCGTGCTCTGCAACCGCCGCAAAGACGGGACCTTTTATCACGAAGAGATGACGGTCACCCCCGTTCGCGGCCAAAAGGGCGCCATCGAGCAATTTGTGGCCTTCAAAAGCGACATCAGCAAGCAAAAGCATGCGGAAGACTTGCTCAAATCGGTCGTCGACAGCACCACCGACGGCATCGTGTCCTTCAACGAAAAAGCTCAGATTGAGACATTCAATGCCGCCGCCGAACGGCAATTTGAATACCGCCTCGCCGACATCGTCGGCCGCAACGTCGATACGCTGGTGTCGTTGACGCAACGTCCCAAGCACGACGACTTCGTCGATGCCCTGCTGTCGTCCGGCGACGGGCAGGAAGTCGTCTGCCATCGTCGCGACGGGTCGACCTTTTCGGCCGACTTTTCCGTCAATGAATTTCTGCTCGACAGTCAACGCCACTTCACCGGCATCGTGCGCGACATCACCGAACGCAAGACGCTCGAACAGTCCCTTCGACAAGCTCAGAAGATGGAGGCGTTCGGACAACTCGCCGGCGGCGTGGCGCACGACTTCAACAACTTGTTGACGATCATCTCGGGATACTCCGAAATCATCCTCCCCACGTTTATGGCGAACGATCCGCGAAGGCAGCATCTCAAAGCCGTCCACGACGCCAGCGAACGGGCGGTCGGAATGACCCGTCAACTCCTCGCGTTTAGCCGTAAGTCGATCGTGGAGCCGCGCGTAATGGACCTCAATACCGTGGTGCAAGAGACTGCAAAAATGCTGCGGCGCATGATCGGCGAGGACGTGACGCTGACGACCTTGCTGGGCTCCCAACCGATGTCGATCAAAGCGGACCCGAGCCAGATGGATCAAATCTTGCTGAACCTGGCGGTCAACGCCCGCGATGCGATGCCGCGCGGCGGCAAGTTGACGATCGAAACGGCACAAGTCGAACTGGACGACGAGTACGTCCGGCACCACCTGGATGCTCGGCCAGGCCACTACGTCAGCTTGCAAGTCTCCGACACCGGATACGGCATGACGCCGGAGGTCAAGGCGCGGATCTTCGAACCGTTCTTCACCACGAAGGAAGTCGGCAAGGGGACCGGCCTGGGCCTGGCAACCGTTTTCGGCATCGTCAAGCAGAGCGATGGTTCGATTAGCGTCTACAGCGAAGTCGGTATGGGCACTACGTTCAAGATCCTGCTTCCCGCCGTCGACGATTTGGCTGCCTCGCCCGCCGAGAAGCCGGTCGTGACGGGGTCGCCCGGCAAGGAAACGATCTTGTTCGTCGAGGACGAAGAAAACATTCGCGAATTCACGAGGCACATCCTCGAGTCGAACGGCTACGTGGTGCTAACGGCCAACAATGGCAAAGAGGCGATCGAGATCTTCGACGCCAGTCAAGCGGCTATCGACCTGGTGCTGACCGACGTGGTGATGCCGGAGATGGGAGGCCGTGAATTGGTCGATCATTTGCGACAGAAGTCGCCGGGCATCAAAGTCGTCTTCACGAGCGGTTTCACCGACGATGCCATGATTCGATACGGAATCCTTCAATCGGCCGGGACGTTCTTGCAAAAACCGTTCTCGCCCAACAATTTGGTCCGCAAGGTCCGCGAGACGCTCGACGCTCCTGCGCAAGCCCGGTGATTTTCGGCGGCCGCCACTCTCGGTTTTCGAGCCTATTCGAGGTGGCCCTCATCGTGTCAGGTTTTCGGTCGATTTCGTTGCTGTTGACACGCGGTCAACAACGGTGCGCGTCAAAATCGGGCGGCGTCATCGCGGAGAACCGGTCAGGCAGGCAGCGAGTTGGAGGCCAAATCCCAGCACAAGCGCCAACCATCCAAGCGTTTTCAGAGTTCGTGCGCGGTTCTCTTTGCGGTCCCGCATCGGGTCAACACTCGTGGCAGCGACCTGATCGACGCGGCTTCGAACCGCCTGCACAAGATTAGCCACATTTGCCTCGATGGCATCGAGGTAGATCAATGTCAAACGGGACAACCAGGCATCTGCCAAGGCAACCACGAGCGAGCCGACAAGGCTGACTCCAAGACCGGCGAGCAGTAAACGATCTTGCATAGCAACCTTTGAAAACGGCTCCAGTCTCTCATCCGCGACCACCGAGGTGCGATCGCTTTTCCAGCCGTTGGCGCTCCGATGGGTGTTGAAGATGTCGTTAGGCAGCGATCAAGTCTGCCTCAAGAGCGTTGGGTGGCTGGCAACAGCCGCCTCCACTCCAGGAAGTGCCGCTTCCAAAATCATTGATATGGATCGCATCGATCAATTCCAGCAGGTGCTCTTCGACACCGAAAAGTTTTCCCAAGGGCACTTGCACCGCCCGCTGCCGCTGGAACTGCTTCGGTTTCATCGGCCGGAGGGCGCAAGCCAATGTGCGTAACCTGCTCCGGTCCGCCACACGTCCGCCACACC
>JBAXFO010000280.1:0-6254 GCA_037139885.1 Planctomycetota bacterium | reverse complement strand
GCGGTCGTGCCGGCGAGTTTTTGGGCGTACCATCCGTTGAGCAGATAACTGTTGAACGGCGCCTGGGAGAGTTCGAATGGGCCTGCGCCAAGTCCGGTCGTATTGATCGTTCCCGACGAAGGCAGACTATTGAAGTTTTGCGAATACGTGCTCCCCGAGGTCGCATAGGGGATCGGACCCGATTGGGCGGCGATGGTGAGCGTGGAACCGAAGGGCGCCGAAGTGTTGCTGATATCGAAACCGGAGGCGCCGATGTAGTAGGCCTTGATCGTGGAGTAACTGCCGACGGGCACCGCGGTGGATGTCACGGTAAACGTGCGAACGAGGGGGGTGAGAGGATCGACGGTGGAGCCGACCTCGGTCGCCGTGGCCAGCAACGTGCCGGTGGGGCCGCCGTCGCGGAATTCGACGATGCCGGCGGCGGGGGCGTTCGCGCCCAGGCCTGCGGTGACCGTGGCCGTGAACGTGATTGGCGTAATCGTCGGAAGTCCCGAGGTGGGGGAAACGCCGCTCACAGTGAACGCGGTCGAAGTGGGGACGCGAGTGGTGAACGATGCGACGGACGAATATCCCGTACCGACGCTATTGGTCGCGTAGACGACGAACGAATATCCCGTGTTGGAGGCCAGGCTGTCAATGAGTTGGGTGAAGTCGCCGAGGCCGCCGCTGACGGGCACGACCGTAACGTCGTTGCCGGTCAGGGTGGGATTGGCGTTGAGAGCGGTTTTGGAATAAACGATGCCGCGTTGGGTGATCGTCGCCCCGCCGTCGGAGGAGACCGAGCCGCCCAGGAGAACCGTCGATGCTGTGATGTTGGCGCTCGTCGGCGCGATGACGGTCGGCACGACCACGACCGATGCCGTGGTGAACGTACCGGCGCTGACGATGTAGCCGTCGCCAGAACTGTTGCTCGCGTAAACTTTGTAGGCATACGTCGTATTGGGCAGCAACCCCACGACGTTCACGCTGAAGGCTCCCACGGCGGTCCCCAAGGCGGGCGTGTTGGTGACGCCGTTACCGCCGATTGAAGGGTTGGCGTTGATCGATTGAACCGAATAGACGACGCCGCGGCCGAGCAGGGGCGAATTGCCGTCGCTTTGGATCGTGCCGCCGAGAGTCACCGAGGTCGTGGCGATGTTGGTGACGGTGGGAGTGTCGACGAGCGGCGTCGTGACCGTGACCGTTTGCGGGGCGAAAGCGACGCCCTTCAGGATTTTGCCCGCGGGGGCCGTGTAGAGGGTGACGTTCGACGGCGTGGCGATGGCGAGAGCCCCGTTGTAGCCCGTCGTGTCGAAGAGTTTCACGATGCTATTGCCCGACGTATCGCCGGCGCCGGTGGAGACGTAGAGCGTGGCTCCGTCGCCATTGTCCACGGCAGCCAGGGCGAAGCCGCCAAACGTGGTTGTGTAACTGCCGTTGGCGACCCACGAATTATTGACAAGCGAATATTTTACGATGGTCCCCGCCGTCGCGGACGTGTTGCTGACGATGTACAACACATCGAACAGCGGCCCATGATCCCCCGAGCGAATGAGGTAGAAGTCTTGGAGGGTCGCCGAGGTCGTCAGTCCGGGCAGGCCAGTGACCGTGGCGGAACCATCGAACGTCGACACGGCTGAAACCGCCGGATCCTGGGAGCCGAGGTAGATGACGCCGCCGAAGCTCTTCGCCGCTCGGAAGCTGCCCGGGACGCTCGCTGCGAGCGTGGCGTTATTGGGATCGTTGTTGAGGTAGACGCCCCCCTGATCGGCGATGGTCCAGTTGACGTCGTCGATGCTGGTGGCGCCGCGCGTCTGAAGATTGGCCGTTCCGATATAGGCCGCGTTCAGAGTGAACGCACCGCTGGGAGCGAGCGAGCCGACGCCGCGGGATTGAATGGCGCTGAGGTTGCTCACGGTATCGGTGATGTTGGCGCCGGAGAAGGCGACGAGGCCGCCGTAGTTGTCGTTAGCGAGATAACCCGTGGATGCCGCCGAAGCGTTGATGCGCAGAGCGTTGATGCCCGTCGTGCCGTTGATGGCGAATCCGTTGACCGTGGCCTGGGAGGCGGCCGAGGCGTTGACCTCGACGATCGAGAAGGACGAATTGGAGTCGGCCTCGTCGGTTTGCAGGGCGGCGACATTGCCGGCGCTGAAGGCGGCGGGGGTCACGGTCAAACTTGCCGGGGACGAGAGGCCAGCCTGAAAACCGCTGCTGGGAACGTAGACGGCTCGCAGATTCGTGAACGAGCCCGCGGACAGAGCGACGTTCGGAATACTGAAACTTCCCGTTGCGCCGGTTCCGGTGAGGACGTTTGTGCTGGCGATGAGAGCGCCGGTGTTGTAATTGCGAATTTCAACCGTGCCCGTCGGGGTTGTCGTGCCGGATTGGGCGACGACCGTGCCCGAGAACGTGACGGAGCTGCCGTAAGCGACGGGACTCGAAACCGACAGTGTCGTCACGGTCTGCGTGACGGCAGACGGCGTAAACGCGACTCCCTTGATGATCTTGCCCGCGGGGGCGGTGTAGAGCGTGACGTTCGACGCAGAGACGATGTTGATCGCGGCGTTGTAGCCGGTGGTGTCGAAAAGCTGGATCACGCTGTTGTTGATCGTGGAACCATTGGCGGTGGAGACGTACAACGTTGCGCCCGCGCCGCTGTCCTGAGCCGCCAGGCCGAAGCCGCCGAATGTCGTCGTGGAAGTGCCGTTGGCCACCCATGTCCCGTTCACGAGCGAGAATTTGCTGACCGTGCCGACTGTGGCGCCGGCGTTGCTGATGGTGTAAAGAACATCGAACGCCGCGCCGTTGTCTCCGGAGCTGACGAGGTAAAAATCCTGGAAGGCCGCGTCGCCCGTGAGTCCGGGCAGGCCGACGGCGCTGCTGCCGGTGAAAAACGAAAACGTCGAGACCTGGGCGATCGTCGCCGATTGGACGCCGACGTAAACGGTGTTGCCGAAGGACTTGATGCCGCGGAAATTGCCGCTGGGACTCTTCGTGCTGGAGCTATTTGTGTAGAGTCCGCCTTGATCGGCGATGAACCAGTTCGTGCCGTCGAGCGTCGTCGCCCCGCGGGCCTGATCGCCGCTGGCTCCCGTGTAAGTGGCTTGCAGACCGAAGGCTCCGGAGTTATTGAAAGCGCCGACGCCGCGCGCCGTGACCGTATTGAGATTGCCAGTGGTCACGGCGGTGTTGACGGCGTCAAAGCTCAAAAGCGAGCCATCGAGGCTCGTCGCGAGATAGCCGGTCGATCCCGCCGACCCGCTGATGCGGAGCGGCGTCCCTCCCGCGCCGTTGACAGGAAACGCGTTCGCCGACGCGCTGGTTTGCCCCGCGACGTTCGCCTTCACTTCGACGATCGAAAACGTGGTGTTGTTCGCCGAGGCGTCGGCCTGGATGAATGCGATGTTACCGGCCGTGAAATTCGGCGCGGTGACCGAAAGCGTGGTGTCGTCGCTCACGGGAACAACAAGGTTGTTGCCCGCGACATCCGCGATGACGGCCCCGGTCGGAATGCGGAGGTTGAGCGAACCAAAGGTCGTGGCCGTCACCAAAACGGTAAAAACGCCCGGGCTCGGTTCGGTAATCGTCCCGATCGAAATGCTGGCCGTGCCGGCGTTGACGAAATCGCTGGCAGACACGGTCAAGCTGTCGATGTCTTCGTTGAAGGTGACGGTATACGAGACCGTTGTGCCGGCCACGATCGTGGCGCCGCCCAAATTATCGTCGATCGAGGTGACGGTGGGCGGCGTCGTATCGACGGTCGAGATGTTCAGCGTCTGCCCGAACGGCGCCGTCGTGTTGCTATTGGAGAAGCCCGAGTCGGCGATGAAATAGGCGTTGATGTTCGAATAGGTTCCCGTTCCCGCGGGCACAATCCCGGAGATGGTGAACGTTCGAGTCAGGCCGGTCGCCAAACCGGTGGTGGCGGTCGCGAGCAAGGTTCCATTGGCGGCGCCATTGCGGAACTGGACGGTTCCGGTCGGAGCGTTGCTGCCGGAAGTGGCCGTGATGTCGACGGTGAAGGTGATCGGAGTGTTTGTAAAGCCGGTGAGGGGCGAAATGGCGCCCGTCGGAAATACGGTCGTTGTTGAGACGACGGCCGAAGGAGTCGAGAAGGTCGCAACATTGCTATACGTCGTGCCGAGGGCGTTCGTGGCGTAGGCGCGATACGAGTAAGCGGAATTGGACGCGAGTCCCGTGATGGCGGGGGCGGTGAAGACGCCGGTGGTCGTGCCGTTTTCTGGAACGTTGACGACATTCGGATTGCCAATAATCAGTGTGGCGTTGTTCGAGGTCAACGAATAGACGACGCCGCGTTGGATGATGGGACTGCCGCCATCGGTAGTGACGGCGCCGCCGAGTGTCGCGCCGGTGGTGGTGAGCCCTGTGCTGGTGGGTGAGGCTACGGTGGGCGCCGTGGCCACGGGTGCGAAGGTGACGCCGCGGAACGCCTTCCCGGCGGCCGCCGTGGCGAGAACGGTGGATGTCGACGTGCCGACGGGGACGGCGTTATATGCCGCCGTATCCGTGAACTTCACGAGAGAATTGGCGGCCGTTGCGCCGTCGCCGGTGGTGGCGTAGATGTCTGTGCCCACCCCGTTTACGGCGATGGCGACGCCGAAATACGTGCCGGCGATCGTACCCTGAAGCGACCAAGTCGAGCCGTCGAACGAGTATTTTTTGAGCCCCGATGTGCCGTCGACGAGGAACAGTTCATCGACTCCGGGAACGTTCACGTCGCGGTCGAGGAAGTAGAACGCGGCGGGCGAAGTCGTCGTGCCTGCGGGGAGCGGGGTCGCCGTGACGGGTCCCGTCGGCAAGCCGGAGCCGAGGCTGTTGACGCCGATCGAACCCGCGACGCCCGAGGCGGCGTAAAGCTGATTGCCGAAGACGCCGACTTGCCGGGTGTTGAGGGCGTTGATCAACGTGGCCGAAGTGGACTGCGTTCCGAGCGCGACGGTCGTGACGCCCGCGGCGGCGCCGGAAACGTAGAGAAGCGAACCGTCGACGCTGGCCGCCGATCGAAAGTTGTCGCCGCCATAACCCGGGGCGGTTGTCGACGTATCGACCACGCCGCTGGCGTTGACGAGGCCGACGACGCGGTCCACCGACGAGCCTTTGACCGAAGCCGTGCCCCCCGCGGCGTCATATCCGGCGACGAGCAGGTAGGCGCCGTTTTGCGTACGCGAAAGATAGCCTTCGGAACTTGCGGAACCGCTTTGCGTCAAGACTTTGTTGTTGCCGCTCGCGGTTGTGGGTAACGACACCGTTTGCACCGCCGAGACCTGATTCGCGGCTCCGGGAAGGTATTCGAGAATCGACACCGTCGCGGCGGCGGAAGTCTGCGAGTCGGACTGCAGCACGACAACGCTGTTGGCGCCAAAGACTCCCGCGGCCGACGTGGTGAACGTTCCGACGGCGGAAGAATACGATGTGCCGAAAATGTTGGTCGCGTAGGCTCGGTAATAATACTGGGTCGCCGCCGCCAAACCGCTGACGACGCCCGTGAACGATCCGGTCGCGCCGCTGACGGTCGAGGTCGAATCCGCCGTCGTGGGCGTGGCGTTCGAGGTCGAGTAAACGAAGCCGCGGGCGGTGATGGGGCTGTTGCCGTCGCTGCTGACATTGCCGCTCAACTGGGCGGACGTGCTCGCGACCACGGGAGATGTCGTCACAGAGACCGCGGGGACGTCTGCAGCGACAAACGTCTCGATCGCGGCGTAGGTCGTGCCGACGGAATTCGTGGCGAAGGCGCGGTAGAAATACGTGGAACCCGCAGTGAGGCCGGTGATCGAGACGCTGAAGGCGCCGTTGGAGGGAGCCCCATTCGTCGACGACACAACGACCCCTGCCCCGCCGGCGGTCGTCAGGTTGGCGTTCGTCAGCGAATAGATGACGCCATACGAAGTGATCGCGCTGCCGCCATCAGTCGTGCTGCCGCCGAGCGTGGCCGAGACGTTGGCGATGTCGGTCGGCGTTGCGTTCGCGACGGTGGGAGCGGTCGCCGCGGCGCTCACCTGAATGGTCTGCGTCGCCGTTGTCGAAAGGTTCGCGCTCTTGTTCACCTGAAACGTGATTGTGCGATCAGTCGTGCCCGACGTCGAACTAAAGGTGATTTGCTTAAGGAGTGCGCTCACAGCGTTTTGATAAACGACGCGATTGGCGGGGCTGGCCGTATTGAAGGTGACGACCAAGTTCGCGCCGCTGCCGCCGCCGGTAAACGTGCCGATCTGAAAATTCGACGTCGCGGTCGGTGAGGTACCGTAATAAAT
>JBAXFO010000279.1:0-6269 GCA_037139885.1 Planctomycetota bacterium | reverse complement strand
TCGTAGCGAACCTCTTCCCAGGGCGTCGCGAAATTAAAGCTGCGATAGATCGCCTCGGCGGAGCGGGGGATGAACGGTTTGAGTATGATCGCCGCCACGCGTAACGGTTGGACGACGTTGAAGAGGACTTTCTTCGCCGCAGCCAGGTCGGTCTTCACGAGTTTCCAGGGAGCGTGGGTGTCGAGATATTGGTTGGCGGGGGTGAGGATTTGTAGAACCAGCTTTTGCAGGGCCTGGTTGTATTGGCAGTTCTCGACGTGGCCCGCGATCTCGCGGAGGAGATTCGGCAGGTCCACATTCGCGTCGATCGCTTCGGGGGTCCAGGCCGCCGTCCCTTCGAGCGTGCCGCCGAAGTTCTTGCCGACGAGCGTGACGACGCGGCTATAGGTGTTCCCAAGTTTGTTGGCCAAATCGGCATTGTAAACGTCGGCGAAGCGCTGCCAGCTAAACTCGCCGTCGCCTGGAAACGGGCATTCGCGCATGAAGAAGTAGCGAAACGCCTCGGCGGAAAACTTGGTCACGACATCCATGGGATCGACGACGTTGCCGAGCGATTTGCTGAATCGTTCCAGCACGCCGTCTTCGGTCTTCTTGTAAACGAATCCATGCCCGAACACCATCTTCGGCGGCGTCAGCCCTGCGGCATGCAGCATGGCGGGCCAGAGAGCGCAGTGAAAGCGGGTGATGTCTTTGCCGATGAAATGGATGTCCGCCGGCCACCACTTTTGAAATTGGGCGTCATCGCTGCCGTAGCCGATGCCGGTCATGTACGTGAGCAACGCGTCGAACCAAACCCAGATCGTGAACTCTTGATCCCACGGCACCCGAATGCCCCACGTCTCGCCGACGCGGGTGATGTTGACGTCGCGCAGCCCTTCCTTGATGTATTCGAGGATCTCGTTCCGCCGGCTCTCGGGTTGCACGAAGTCGGGATGCTCCTCGTGAAATTTCAGCAACCAATCTTGAAACTTCGATTGCTCGAAAAAATACGACGGCTCCTTGCGGCGGACGGCCAACATGTTCGGGTGCAGCGGACATTTGCCCTCGATGAGCTCTTTCTCGGTCTTGAACGACTCGCAGCCGTCGCAATACCAGCCTTCGTAGAAGTCTTTACGGATGTAGCCGTTATCGAACACCTTTTGGATGAACGTCCGGCAACAGTGGGCGTGGCGTTCCTCGCTGGTTTGCACGAAGACGTCGTAGCTGATATCGAGAGCGTTCCAGATTTCGCGAAACTGCCGGGCCATGTCGTCGCAATAGGCTTTGGTGTCCTGCCCGAGTTCGGCGGCTCGCTTGGCGACTTTGACGGTGTTTTCGTCGTTGCCCATGAGCAGGAAGACTTCGTAGCCGAGCATGCGGCGATAGCGGGCCTGGACGTCGGCTCCGAGCTTTTCGAAGGCGGTGCCGATGTGCGGGCGACTGTTGGGATAGTCGATCGCGGTGGTGATGAAGAACTTGGGACGCGGCATAAGACAAGATCCTGCGGACATTGGGAATGCGGGCCTGCCGCACCCCGGTTTTCCTACGCCGACACGACGTTTTGGCCACAGGTTCGAGGGAGTTCGAGGGGCGTGACGAAGTCCGTGCCGGCCCGTACACTAATCGGCGCGGCGATTCGCGAGCAGAAATTCGAGGTTTTCCATGGCCCATGAAGTGAAACTTCCCGCCCTTGGCGAAAATACGCAGGGGGGCGATGTCGTCGAGGTCAAGGTCAAGGTCGGCGACGAAGTGACGTCGGGCCAGGGCCTGTTCGAGATCGAGGCGGAAAAGAGCACCGTCGAAGTGCCGTCGCCCAATGCGGGCCGCATCGTGTCGATCGCCGTCAAGAAAGGCCAACGGGTCACGACCGGACAATTGCTCGCCACCATCGAAGGGGGCGGCGGCGCACCGGCGACATCCGCTCCGGCCAAAAAGCCCGAAGCCGCGAAACCCGGCGCGGCTGCTCCTGCCGCGCCGGCAACCCCGGCTCCTGCCGCCAAGCCGGCTCCGGCCCCTGCGCAACCTGCCCCGGCAGCGCCCACGGCCGCTCCCGTCGGCGAGGGCGAGATCGTCCCCGCCGGCCCGGCGACTCGGGCTTTGGCGCGCGATTGGGGCGTGCCGCTGGGGAATGTTCCGCCGTCAGGCCCGTTCGGACGCGTCACGCAAGACGATGTCAAGAACTTCGTCCGCACCGTCGCGTCCGGCAATTCGTCCGGCGGCGGTTCGTCCAACGGCCCCGTGAAATCGCCGCCGCTCCCCGATTTCTCGAAGTGGGGCGCGATCGACACCCGCCCCGTCGAAGGCGTTCGCAAACGCACGGCCGAGCATATGTCGATGTGCTGGAACTTGATCCCGCACGTCACGCAGCACGATCAGGCCGACTGCACCGACATCGAAGCCTTCCGTAAACAACAAGAAGGCAAGGGCCCGAAGCTCACCGTCACCGCGTTCGTGCTCAAGGCGGTGTCGATCCTGCTCCGTCAGAATCCGCAATTCAACAGCAGCCTCGACTGGGAAAACAAACAACTCATCCTGAAGTCGTACTGCAACATCGGCGTCGCCGTCGACACCGATCGCGGACTGGTCGTCCCGGTGCTCCGCGATGTCGACAAGAAAAGCGTTCACGAAATCGGCAAGGAAATGACCGAAGTCGCCGAACGCGCCCGCATCGGCAAACTCACCCCCGACGACATGAAGGGGGGCACCTTCACCATCAGCAACCTCGGCGGCATCGGCGGCACCGCCTTCACCCCCATCGTCAACTGGCCCGAAGTCGCCATCCTGGGTCTGTCGCGCTCGCGCATGATCCCGGTCTGGAAAGACGGCCAATTCGTGCCGCGTCTATCAATGCCGATGTCTCTCTCCTACGACCACCGCGTCATCGACGGCGCCGACGCCGCCCGCTTCGCCCGCAAACTCGCCGAGCTTCTCGAAAACCCCATGGTGATGTTGCTGCACGCGTAAAATGACGGTGGAGGCGAATCATGGAGAACCGGCTCATGGGGCGTCTAACGACTGCCGCCACGATCGAAAATTTGCAAGATCTGTGGGACGTCGAACGTGGCCTGTTGACAGCCGACATAGTTCGGCGCGTCACCATCCCGGACGCCTTGGTGGATACCGGCGCGACCATGCTCGCGCTGCTGACACTTGCTTGAAGCGTATTGATGGGATTCAAATGCAATTTGAACCACAGAGACACAGAGAGCACAGAGAGGCTTTGTGAGTGGGATTTTGGCGTCGAAGGAGTTCGGTCTATAAGAGTTCGAATTTTTTGAATATTCAACTTGAAGCGGCAATCGCGTAATCTTTCTCGTTCAACTCTCTGTGTTCTCTGTGTCTCTGTGTCTCTGTGGTTCAAATTGCATTTGAGGAATGAAACCATGGACGAACGAGATCCATTGACAGAAGCCGTGATCGGCGCGGCAATTGAAGTTCACCGCGAACTTGGACCCGGATTGTTGGAATCGGTGTATCAAAAATGTATGCAGATTGAGTTGAAAACACGCGGTCTCGAATATCAAAGTCAGGCTCGCTTGCCGGTGACTTATAAAGGGGTACCGATCGAAGGCGACGATCTCAAGCTGGATATTTTCTTTCCTGCACGACTCGTCGTGGAACTCAAGGCGGTCGAAAGGCTGCTGCCCATCCATGACGCCCAAATCATCACGTATCTCCGACTCAGCCAAACGCGCATCGGCCTCTTGATCAATTTCAATGTCCGCGTCCTTAAAGATGGCCTTAAGCGCATCGTTGTTTAATTCTCGACGAACCTTGTTTATAGGTGCAAGACATGCCCGCGATTGATACCGATCTTCTCGTTCTGGGCGGCGGTCCCGGTGGTTATTCGGCGGCGTTTTTGGCTGCCGACCGCGATATCAAAACCGTCCTCGTCGACGCCATCGCCAAGCCCGGCGGCACGTGCCTGCACATGGGGTGCATTCCGTCAAAAGCTTTGCTGCATGCGGCTCATGTGATTCATGGGGCTCACGACGCCGCCCAGTTCGGCATCAAGTTCGCCAAGCCCGAGATCGATCTGGCGGTCCTGCGCGGCAAGAAGGAAAAGATCATCGACATGATGGCCAGCCATCTGCTCGAGCTGTGCAAAAAACGAGGCATCACCCATATCCCCGCGCGCGGCGCCTTCACGGGGCCCAACACCGTTCAGCTCGACAACGGGTCCACGATCAACTTCAAACGCTGCATCATCGCCACCGGGTCCATTCCCGCGAAGGTGCCGATGTTCGAAATCGGCAGCCCGCGCGTGCTCGATTCGACGAGCGCGCTTAAGCTTGAGAACGTTCCCAAATCGCTGCTCGTCGTTGGCGGCGGCTATATCGGGCTTGAGATGGGAACGGTGTATGCGGGATTGGGGAGCGAAGTCACGGTCGTCGAACTGTTGCCGAACCTGTTGACCGGCGCCGATCCCGATCTCGTGCAACCGCTGCACGTTCGCCTCAAGTCGCAGTTCAAGGCGATCTATCTCAACACGAAAGTGACCAAAGTCGCCGACACCGGCAGCGGCGTCGCCGTCACGTTCGATGGGGAAGCTCCCGTTAAAGAAGCGACCTACGAGAAGGTTCTCGTCTCCGTCGGTCGCCGGCCCGCGAGCGCCAACCTCGGCGTCGACAAGGCGGGCGTTGAACTGGACGCTCGCGGGTTCGTGAAGATCGACGCTCAGCGGCGTACGAATGTGCCGCACATCTTCGCGATCGGCGACATCGCGGGCGACCCGATGCTCGCTCACAAGGCGGCCCACGAAGGCAAGCTCGCGGTGCAAGTGATGGCGGGCGAAAATGTCGTCTGGGACAAGCGCTGCATCCCGGCCGTGGTCTTCACCGACCCCGAAATCGCCTGGGCGGGCGTCACCGAAACCGAAGCCCGCAAGCAGAACCTCGACATCAAGGTCGGCAAGTTTCGCTGGGGCGCTTCGGGTCGGGCCACGACGCTCGGCCGTTCCGATGGCCTCTCGAAGGTGATCGCCGACGCCAAGACCGATCGCATTCTCGGCATCGGCCTGGTCGGTCCCGGAGCGGGGGAATTGATCGCCGAGGCGGTCGTTTCGATCGAAATGGGCGCGACGGCGAAGGACCTGGCGATGTCGGTCCATCCGCATCCGACGCTGACCGAAACGCTCAGCGAAGCCGCCGAGTCGCTGCATGGGCTGTCGTCGCATCTGTACATGGCGAAGAAGAAGATCGATTGACGGAGATGGTCGGCATGGTCGCAGCCGGACCGCGGACGTGTGTTGGCCAGCGACGAGTCCGCGGCATCCGTGCCAGCCGGCCCTTTAGCCGGCTTGTTCAAAAGGGCGTTTGCCCACGGCATGAACGACGACGCGGTTCCGGCCCGTGTGCTTCGCTTCGCTGAGCGCTTGGGCCGCGGCGTGTTTCATCGCATCGTAGTCGACGGGGCCTTCGCCATGAGCGACGGCGAAGCCGATGCTGACGCGCACGGGAATTTCTTGCTCTTGATAATGGAACGCGGCGCTTTCGACCGTCGTGCGAATCCGTTCGCCGAGCACGATGGCGCCCTCGATGTTCGTCTCGGGGGCGAGAACCATGAACTCTTCGCCGCCGATGCGGCCCAGTAAGTCGACATTTCGCTGAGCGGTTTGCAGCACCTTCGCCAAGTCGATGAGCACCTTGTCGCCGCCGGGCAAGAGAAAGCGGTCGTTGATGCTCTTGAAATGATCGACATCGATGATGCCGAGCGACAAATCGAACGGATACCGATCGCGGCGACGGAGCTCGCGTTCGACGAGCCGGTCCATGGCGCGGCGATTGGGCAGCCCCGTGAGCGGGTCGGTGAGCGCCAATTTTTCCAGCATGGAGTTCTTCTGCTCGAGCTCGCCCAACGCGGCCTCCAATTCGCGGGTGCGGTCGGCGACGCGTTTTTCGAGTTGCTCGTTCATCGTTTGCAGTTGCTGGAGCAATTCTTCGTGGCTGCGTTCGAGATAAAACGTATGGGCGGCGCTGCGGAGCATGTCCAGCAGCTGATCTTCCTTCCACGGCTTGAACATGTAGCGGAAGACTTGGCCGCGATTGATCGCCTCGACGGCGTCGTCGAGTTCGCCGTAGCCCGTCATCAAGAGCCGCACGGTGGCCGGGTGGTTTTTGCGAACCCATTCGAGCAGCTGGATGCCGCTCATGCGGGGCATTTTGAGATCGGAAAGGATGATATCGGGAGGCCGCTCGGCAAAGACCTTCTGCGCAGCCTCGCCGTTCTCGGCGGAGATAATGTTGTAATCGAACTTTAGAAACGCCGTCAGAGCCGAGAGGATGTAAGGT
>JBAXFO010000278.1:0-6271 GCA_037139885.1 Planctomycetota bacterium | reverse complement strand
CGATGGATTTCCTTCACGCAGGCGTCGACGTGATGCGTATCGGGCGTGGTCATCGACTGCACGATGATGGGATTATCGCCGCCGATGATGACCGAACCGACCTTGACTTCGCGCGTCTTGTGACGATGGAAGGTGTGCTTGTATGCCATGAACGCGACTCCTGAAGACTAAACTCGCCAACGAACGAACTGCGATTTCGCCGCGATCTTAACCGAAGTCATCCTACTTTGGGAACGGCAATGGGAAAAGGGTTGGAACCGGCATACCGGCATAGTCCGCCGACGCACGAGTTAGCGGCTCTCCGCAGGAGAGCGCTGCCGTCACGCACCGAGGAAACCGCTATGGGCTTTCGACACGATTTATGGGATGACGATGCGTGACGTCAGCGCTCTCCTGCGGAGAGCCGCTAACTTTTGTCTCAATCGCTCCGAATTTTCGCCCGCAGTTCCTGCCAATCCGCCGTTCGCGATTCGGGGCGGATCGCGTCCAGCGCGGCGCGCGCGGCGGCGAAATCGCCTGCGGCGAGCGCTTGGCGGGCGAGGGCGAGCCGGACGGCGTCGAGAGCCGCGCTGTCATGGCGGCGCAACCGCTCTTCATCGCCCAGCGCTCGATGCAATTGCTCGCGTTCGATGAGCAAGGCGACGATCGACACCGTGGCGACGAACGCCAGCACCGCCAGAAGAGCCGCCAGATCGGGCCGACGCCGGAGCCACTTGGAGACGCGTTCCGTCGTCGGCACGAGTCGGGCGACGATCGGTTCGCCCTGCAAAAAATGACCCAGATCGTTGGCCAGGTCTTGAGCGGTGGCGTAGCGGTCTTCAGGATCTTTCCGCAGGCACTTCAAACAAATCAATTCCAGGTCGCGTGGAGTGCCGGGTTGTTCGTGCGACGGCGGCTTGGGGGGAAGATGGATGACTTGCTCGATCGTGTCGAGAGCTGTCGAGCCGCGAAAAGGGGGATGGCCTGTGAGAAGATCGTAAAGAATCGCGCCGAGGGAATAAATATCTGTCGCCACGCCCGCCGGTCCGCCGACGGCCTGTTCGGGAGACATATACGCGGGGGTGCCCATGATATCGCCGACCTGGGTGACGTCGTCGAGGGCATCGGTGCGTTTGGCGAGCCCGAAGTCGGCGATTTTCGGGACGCCCGCCGCCGTCAACAAAATGTTCGACGTTTTCAGATCGCGATGCACGATGCCGTTTTGATGCATGAAGTCGACCGCCTCGGCGATCGCCTTCGAAACGCGGGCGGCATCCGTCGCGGTATACGGACGTGTTTGGAGCTGCCGTTTGAGGCTGCCCCCTTCCATGAGTTCGAGCGCTCCGAACGCATAGCGCTCGTGTAGCCCGATTTCGTAGATCTGCACGATGCCCGGATGCGACAGCCCCGCGAGCGCCTCGACGCCCCGACGATTGCGCCGCAGCGTATCGGGAGCCACAAGATCGGTCGGAATCACCTTGAGGGCCACGACGCGTTTGAGCGACAGTTGCCGGGCTTTGTAAATGACCGCCGTGCCGCCGCGGCCGAGCTCGTCCATGATCTCGAAGTCGGGGATGAACAGCTTTTTGGTTTCGTCTGCGGGCGGCGTCGGGGCTTCGCGGCGCGCGATTTGTTTGAGGCTTTCGAGGAACGGCGCGGGAGGCGATGTCGCGGTCTCGGCAGGCTCCGGAAGCGTACGAATCTCGCCTGCGACCTCCAACAACTGCCGCTGACAGGTCGTGCATTCGCCGACATGCGTTTCCAGGCGCTGACGCGTCCGTTCGTCGACATCGTCGGCGAGAAGCCGGGCAAGATCGTCGCGCGTCGGGCATGGGCGGGTCATAAGGAGACCGATCGTTGGGAATCGTCGCCGACACGGAAAAGCGAAAGTCGGCGGCGATGCGACGCCCCAAGGGCATCCCAAAGCCCAGGGTCGCGGAGTCTATGGGGAAGGGACATGGGTTACAGTATGGAAGAGACATGGGTTACACCATGCGGGCAGCCGTTAATGATGCCCAGCCGGGTCGTCGAAGCCGTGGCGCTGTTCGTATTCGCCCGACGCCAGGAAATCTTCCGACGCGCGATCCAGACTCGACCGGCCCGAAGCGACTTCGCGGACCCAGGCGTCACGCTCGGCGGCGCTCGGGGTGCGGCCCAGATAAGTCTGGTAGAAATCGTCGACGTGTTTGCCGAGATTCTCGGTGGAATTTTGAATCTCATGCACGAACCGGTCGCGGCTCAGGCCCTTGTTCAACGCGTCCTTCCAGGAGGCCGTGCCGAACGCATCGGGAGCCCGGCCCAGAATCTGCTGATAGGTCGCGGCGATGAACGCATCGTCGGTCGCATGCGCTGCTTGAAATTCGGGGCTCCCCATGATCGCCCGTTCGACATCTTCCCGCGTCGCCCCACTCCGCAGAACGCCAACCCATGCCGCCTTGCCCCCGGCGTCGGCGGCCCGGCCCAGCAACGCTTGATACAGATCCTCGACTTCGATCCCATGGTGTTCGTCCGACTGCACGAAGGCGGCGGCGATGCTCTTGCCGTCGCGTCCCGAATGAACCTCTCGCAGCCAGGAATCGACCTCGACCGCGTTCGGGGTGCGATGCAGGACATCGGTGTACAGCCCCGTCACAAAGCTCGATGAGCCGGCGACATCGTCGTCGAGGAAACTGTGCCCCGACTCGTATTCGAACGACGCCAGGAGACTCGCCGTCTCGTGCTCCAGGGTCGATTGGCCCGTCGCGATGCGGTTCGTCGTCTGCGAACGTTCGGCGGCGCTGGGGCTGCGGCCGAGGTCCGACCGAAACAGGTCGTCGACATGTTGGCCGAGATTCTCCGCCGAACCCTGCACCGCCCGCACGAACGCATCGCGAGTCACGCCATGGCTCAGGGCGTTGTTCCATTCCTGAGCGCCTCGGGCTTCCGGGGCGCGGCCCAGGACCTTCTGATAAACGCCGGCGATGTACGCATCGTTCGATGCATGGGTCGACTGGAATTCGGGGCTCTCGAGGAACTGCCGCTCGACATCGTCGCGCCCGAGGCCGTTCCGCATGGTCACGATCCAGGCCTGTTTTCCTCCCGCATCCGCGGCGCGGCCCAAGATCGACTGATACAAATCCTCGACTTCGATGCCATGGCGTTCGTCCGATTGGACAAAAGCCCGAGCGATGTCGCTGCCGCTGCGGCCTTTATGCAGCTCGCCCACCCAGTGATCGACTTCCGCGGGAGCGGCCGTGCGATGCAGCACATCGCCGTAAAGCCCGTTCACAAAATCCGCCGCGGCGGGAACGAGACGGTTTTCCAGTTGTTCGACGCCGAGCGCCGTTTTGCGAAGTGGATGACGCAGCATTTTTGAGTCTCTTGAAGGACGGTCGATGGGATCGATCAAACCGTTGGCGAGCAACCCATCAGCGCCGCCGACAAGACAATCAAGAACGGACGTCCGATGGGACAAAAAAAGTGAAGATTCTTTCGAAAGGGGAACGACGCCGACGTCCTCAGCCCTGTAGGGGCGGAAAACGCTCCTTGGGATGAAGTCGGATTTGTTGACAGCACAGACGCCGCTTCGGCCCAAAGCCGCATGCTCACGGCCGAGGCGACGACGTGTTGATGATCGGCACCGTGGGACCCGTTTCGACGGCGTCGATCTGCAACTGACTGCCGAGCGACGAGACGCTCACTCGGTAGGTTTGGTCTTTGAAGCGGAGGATCTGGGTGGCGGGGAGTTTGGTGTCCTTGTAAAGAACCGTCATGCCTTCGCGGAGTTCCCATTCGATGCCGCCGGCCAAGGCGCCGGTCGATGTCGGCAAGGCCACGACGGTGCGGCCCGGCAGTTGCAACATGGCGGAAACGGGCTGGCATTTCTTGGCTCCCGGCGTCGCCTGGTTAGCCACGTTCATTTCCACTTTGGTGAACCAGCTCGCCGGAGCTCCGCCGGCCGCGTTTTGGCGGAGCAGTTCGCCCGTGACGGTAAAGCTCTTCTTGTCGGCCGCGATCGTCAGCTTCGGATTGCGGACCAACCGGTCGTTGGGCTGATCGAAGGTCGCGTTCAAGATGCACGAATCGGGACCGACGCGCCGGCTCACCTCGAACGGATAGCTCGCCCCGGTGAATTGCGCGGGAAAGCTGACCGAGATCGGGATCGTCTTCGGCGCCGAGGCGTACGACGTCTGCTGAATGAGAATCAGCGGATCGTCTTCGGGGACATCGACCCAAACATCGACCGCTTTTTCCGTGCGATGCTTCCCGGAGACGGCCATGAGGCGGATTTTCTTGGGGCCATAGGACGCGAAGGTGACGTAATGTTCGAGCGAGCCCTGAGCCATGTTGAGAAGCTCGAGGGGATGATCGTCGACGCTCCAAATGATGAGATCGGCGTCTTTCAGATTGCCCGTGATGCGGAAGGTGGCGGGGGCGCAGGGATTCTTGGAGGCGCGCGCCCGGCCGGTCAGGACGGGCACGACCTGAAAATCTTCGATGACCGGAGGCGCGACATTGTCGATGCGCACCGGCACTGAGCGTTCGACTTCGTCGCCGATGAGATTGTGCAGCGACAATTTCACCGCGTAGCTGCCCGGGCCGGGAAAGCGATGCGTGATGGAGGCCTGATTCGGGGCGAAGGGTTCGAGAGCGGAACCGTCGCCGAAATCCCACCAGCCTTGCGTGCCGCCGGTGGAGCGGTTGTTGAAGGTGACCGCGGCGCCGTCGGCCGCGAACGAGAAATTCGGCACGGGCTTGGGAGGCTTGATGGCGTTGTTCACCAGCGGCGACACGTACATGATCACCGCGCCCGAAAGCAACCCGACGATGCTCGAGAGCATCGCCTTGATGATTCCGCTGATCCGCGATTCCTTCTCGTCCGCCATGGCGCAGCCCTCCGTGACTTGTAGTCGAACGCGGAAAATACTCCAGGAAAGGCATCGCGGTCGAGAGCAGTTTGCGAGCGTTCGTGAAGGCGGGGAGAGGTGGCGAAGATGCGTGTCTCGGGCGAAATTGGTTAGCCGCCGGGCACGGCCCAACCATCAGAAAAGCCCCGCGAGGCTCGAACCTCGCGGGGCGGCGGCGATTCGTTCGCGTTTCGCAGACCTCACGGAGCGACGATGCCGGTCGGCTTCCAGCGGCCCATCGACCACGAGTACGCTTGTTGCGAACGGCTGGACGCCCGGCGGGTGTCGCGTTGGGCGGCGTCGCCGCGAAGCTGGGGGAGAACTTCGTCCCACTGCACCGCTCCATCCTGATCGCGATCCAGTCCGGCCACCAGGTCGACATACGGAACCTTCAAGAGATCGAGCAAGGCGTTCGTGAAGTGGCTGCCGACGTTGGGGAAGTTCACCTGGGCGTTGTAACCCGGTTCCGCGGCCGTGATGTCGATGACGCCCGCGTGTTTCAGGAACAGGCTGTCGATCGTCCGCCAGTCGATGACCTGGGCGGGGCGAAGATTGCGGGGCTGCTTGGTCTCGACCGAGGGAACCACCGGCAGGGCGCTGTTGCGGCCGTAACCGCTGCACACATCCGTGAGCAAAACCGTGAGCCGGGCGTTCTTCGATTTCAGCAAGGCCAGCATGTCGGCGCGGCGCATCGAACCGGCATCGTGCGAGAAGTTCAGCCTGTGCTGCTGATTTTGGTCCGTGTGGCCATGGCCGGAGTAGAGCAGCACGATCGTGTCGTAAGGCCCCACTTTCAGGTTTTCGATGCGGCGGCGAATCGCTTTTTCGCGAACTTCGCCCCCCAGGATCAAAATCGAATTGAGCTGATGCGACTTTCCCGCCTGCTCAAAGGCTTGCTGGAAGGCGGCCGTCGTGTTGCGCGCGTCCTCACCGACATATCGGCCGATATCGCCAACATCGGAATCGCCGATCGCGATCAGATGAACGATCGGCCGAGCGTTTTGCGGAGCCGCGGAGGCCGAAGACGCGAACGTCGCGCTCAAGCAGACCGCCAAAACCAAACGTTGTAGGGTGCGAAGCGATTTCATGGTGTCCTCGTCGTGAAAGGTTGCGTGGTGGGAACGCATCCTTTACGCGGCGGTCCGGGCCGTGTGACAAGAATCCGCCAAGATTTTGACGCCGAGGTTGTCGCTTCGTAAAACTCCTGCTCGACAAGGTTTTGGTCGCTTCGCCCCCTTCTGCGCACCCATGCTCCATATCGCTCTCTGGCAACCGGAGATTCCGCCGAACACCGGCAACGTCGCCCGGCTGTGCGCCGCGACGGGCTGTCGGCTCCACCTCATCGGCAAACTCGGTTTCAAGATCGACGACAAACATCTCCGCCGCGCCGGGCTCGATTACTGGCC
>JBAXFO010000277.1:0-6274 GCA_037139885.1 Planctomycetota bacterium | reverse complement strand
GACGCGGCACGCGGGGAGCGGTGTATCGCGTGCGCGGCTTCGCCCCGCCCCCTGCGACGTTGAAACATCCGCCGCTTGCGACCGAGATCGTCAAAGACGCGAACGCCGAAATCGCGCGGGGCGCCGTTGACGCCAATCCGCTGGCGCGGTTGCGGGCTCTGGAGCGGGCCGCCCGCCGTCAGCCCGACGACATGCCGCCGATTCTCGACGCCACGATCAAAGCCGCCCTCGAAGCCAACTGGGATACGTCGGACCGCGTGCTCGCCTTCGCCGCGGCCCGGGCCGCTTCGGAAAATCCGAAGGTGCCGTTCAAGCGCGACGGTTCGCTGCTCGGGCTGCGCACCGATCTCCTGGCGAAGATTTTGGCGGGCGAGTCGTTCGATCCCGCGGTTGCGCTGCCGCTCCTGGAAGCCAAGAGCGAGGAACTGATCGTCGATGGTTTGTGTCTCATCCAGCGCCGGCTGGAGCTTCCCGCGGAACCTGGTCCCGCCTGGGAAGGGTATGCCGGTTCCGTCGCGCCCGAGAATCGCAAGGCGTTGACGGCCGCTCTCGTCAAGCTGGTCGAACGCACCAAGGCGGACGGCGGCGTTCTGCAACGTGAGGCCGCGCGGACGTTTGGCCTGGTTGTCGTCGACGAACCGGCCACACGCGTTGTGAGCTGGCTCAAGTCGGCCGAGAATCCCACCGACGCGTTTCACTTCCTGGCCGTGCTCGCGCATTGCGGCCCGAAGCTCGCCGAGGGGGAAACCGCCGCCATTGCGAACGTCCTTCTGGGCATCGATCGCGCGTATCGCAAGAGCGATATCCCCCGCGAATCGAACTGGCGGACGCGGTTCGGCGAACTGCTGCCGATGCTGTTCAAACGCGATCCCAAGCTCGCCAAGGCCCTTCTCGAACATGGCGATTTCGGCGCCCCCGAACATGCGGCTCTCGCCTTCGCCGCCGGCTTTCCGCGCGAGCAGGCGATTCCCATTTTCCGCGCCAAGGTGGCCGGCAATCCCGAATACCCGCTCGACGCACGCGTGCTCGCCCTTCTCGACGAGATTCCCGGCGAAGAGATCGCCGCCGTCGTTCGCCCCTATTTCGGCAAGGCGGGGCTCGACGCGGCCATCCTGCCGTTTTTGGCCCGTAAACCGAAGGCGGAAGATCGGGCCAAATTCGTCAACGGACTACGTTCGCTGCAGCCGAAAACCGTGCAGATGTGCGTGCAAGCTCTCAATGCCTTGAAGCTTCCCGGCGACGACGACGAAGTTTTGAACCTCGTGACCGCCTGGGATCAAGCGGGCGACAAGCAAGCGATTCTCACCGCCGCCATCGTCGATCGCTTGCAAACCGCGGCTCACATCAAGCTCGGCGGCAACCGCAGCGCCTGGCGCGATGTGCTCGAAATTCAACGCCCGAACATCGCCAAACGGCTCGCCCAAGTCGACAACGTCGACCGCCATGCCTGGCAGAAACGGCTCGATGCGATCGATTGGTCGAAGGGCGATATCGATCGCGGCAAGGCGTACTTCGTCAAAGCCAATTGCGCCGCTTGCCACACGGGGACGCAGACCGTCGGCCCCGACCTCGTCGGCAGCGCGGGCCGCTTCAATCGCGACGACCTTTTCACCGCGATCCTCCAGCCCAACAAAGACGTCTCCGATCGCTATCGCCTCACGCAAGTGGTCACGAACGACGGCAAGGTCCATCTCGGCATCATCATCTACACCGCGTTTGACGGCGTCATTCTCCGCACGGGCCTCGCCGACACCGTACGCATCCCCGGTACGAACATCGAATCGCAAACGACCGTGGTCCGCTCGCTCATGCCTGCGGGCCTCATCGACGCCGCCACCGACGGTAATCTGGCCGACCTTTATACGTACCTGCAAGCTCTGAAATAAAGGACCGCACGATGAAACCTCTCCATTTCGCATGCCGCCTCGTCGCGGCGATGGCCGCGCTGGCGTCGGCGCCGGTGTTCGCCCAGACCCCGCCGACCGTGGCCGAGGCGCTCAAGCCGTATGTCGATAAGCAATGGCTGGCCGGCGCGGTCACGATGGTGGCCGACAAAGACAAAGTGCTCGGCGTCGAAACCGTCGGTTACGCCGACATCGAAAACAGCAAGATGATGGCCCCCAACACCGTCTTTTGGATCGCGTCGCAATCGAAGCCGATCACCGCCGCCGGTCTCATGCTCCTCGTCGACGACGGCAAAGTGAACGTCGACGATCCGGTGGAAAAATACCTCCCCGAATTCAACGACCTCTGGGTGGCCGCCGAATCGGACAAGGACCACATTCTCCTCAAACGGCCGAGCCGTAAGGTGACGATTCGCGACGTTCTCAGCCACATGAGCGGCATGCCGTTCATCTCCGCGATGGAACGTCCGACGCTCGACGCGCTGACGCTCAAAGACGCCGTCCGCAGCTACGCGATGACGCCGCTCGTGTCGGAGCCCGGCACGAAATATCTGTACTCGAATTGCGGCATCAACGTCGCGGGCCGCATCATCGAAGTGGTGAGCGGCATGCCGTACGAGGAGTTCATGGAGAAGCGTCTCTTCGCTCCGTTGGGCATGAAGGAAACTTCGTTTTGGCCGACCGCCGAGCAGATGACGCGCCTCGCGAAAACCTACACGCCGACCGCCGACAAGAAGGGCTTGCAAGCCAAGAACACGCCGTTTTTGACGACGCCGTACAGCGACCGCAAACGCCACATCATGCCGGCGGGGGGCTATTTCTCCACGGCTGACGATGTCGTTCGCTTCTGCCAGATGATGCTGAACCAGGGAACGTTTCAGGGCAAGCGGATCCTGTCGGAAGCGTCGGTCAAGGAGATGACGAAACGGCAAACGCCCGAAGCGGTGAAGACTTCGTATGGCCTGGGCTGGGCCGCGGGCGAAGGCCGGTTCGGTCATGGCGGGGCGCTGGGCACGGATATGTCGATCGACACCAAGCGTGGGCTGGTCACCGTGTTCCTGGTGCAGCACATGGGGTTCGCCGGAGAAGGGAATCAAAGCCAGGGCGTGTTTCGCAAGACGGCCGAAGCGAAATACGCCAAGTGAGCGCGAACGCTGCGGGGCAAGCGGACGGCTTCGCCCCACAGGTCAGTCGAGCTTTTCAAGCCAGTTGCGGATGTCGATCTCATACTCGCTCGCCAGATCGTATTTGACGAGCTGCCGGTGAAAATCGGCGGCTCCTTTGCGGTCGAGGTCGGCCGCCTGGGCGCTGGGAAACCGCTTGGCCGGGTCGAACGCGATCATCTTGCGGCACAGATGCAACAACAATTCGTTCGACGCCACCTCATTGGGCAGCATCTTCGGCAAGCGGGCCTCGAGCGTGGTCTTCGCCTCGAACAATTCATCGAGCGTCTTTAAACCCGCGAACGGGCATTCGCCGATGAGCATTTCGATGAGAATATAGCCGAGGCTGCATAAGTCCGACTTGGGCGTGTTCGCCGAGCCGCGAATCACTTCGGGAGCGGCATAGAGCGGCGACCACATGCGTCGGGCTTGCGGCTTGCCCACGGCCGTCGCGGAGCCGATGTCGATGATTTTCGCGTTGCCGGTCCGTTTGAGCATGATGTTCGAAGGCTTCAAATCGCCGTGAACGAGCCCCTCGCGGTGCAGAGCGCCGAGCCCCGCCAAGCATTCGCGGAGCACCTGGATGGCCACGCCCGGTTTGAAGAGGGGCTGCGTCTTGCCCATATCCATGATGACCTGGCGGACATAGTCCCAGCGATCGGCCGGCAGTTTCGCCTGCGTGGCTTCATACATTCGCGGCGTGAGCAAGTCTTGCAGATTGAAGCCGTCGATCCATTCCATCTCCATGATGCGGATGCCTTCTTGCTCGATGAAATTGTGAATGTCGAGCAAGTTGTCATGCTGAATCAAGGCGACAGCGCGGGCGATGCGGGCGATGCTTTGCATGTCCTCGCGATAGCTTTCGTCGTCGCTGTACGATTCGGGCGAAAAGAATTTGAGCGACACGGGGAGCGTGAACTGATCGCACCCTTCGCGCTGGCTGAGGTAGACAATCCCTTGTCCCCCCTGTCCCAAAAGCCGCAAGATGCGAAACGATGTGTGCCATTCGAGCCCGCCGCGCTCGGTCACCTGGGCGTAACGTTCGCATAAAGCGCGCGCAGCGCCTTGAGGCTCGGGCGTCGAATCCTGGTCGGCGACATGCGTGGCGGTCGACAAATTCATCCTTGAATCCTCGCAACCTGGGAGAGAAGGGCGAAGGTGTATTGTAGCGTTCGGGACGGAGATGGCGGGATTCGCGGAGGGAGAAGACCTGGCGAACCCTGAACGGCTCTTCTCCTCTTGGAAATGTCTTTAAGGGAATGCTCGAGCCCCAGCCGATTTGAGAGCGTGTAGTCGTTTGCTCGCTTCCTCAAAGTCGGGTTGCAACAGCAACGCCTGACGGTAACACTCCGCTGCTTCGCTGACGCTTCCCGTCGCCGCCAATATCCTCCCCAGGTTGCAATGCGTCGAAGCCGACTCGGGGTGCAGTCGCAACGATTCTCGAAAACAAAAAATAGCGTCCGCGCTTCTCCCCAATCGCACAAAAGCGACCCCCAAATTGTTCAGCGCTTCGACATAATTTGGTCGATACGTCAGCGCACGCTGATAGCTGATCACAGCATCCTCAAGCCTCGTCAGGGCCACAAACGCAACCCCCAGATTGTAATGAGCTTCCGAGTTGCCAAGATCGCAGCGAATCGATGCCTCATAGCTCTGAATCGCATCCTCCCACAGCTGTCGCTGCGCGTACACGTTTCCGAGATTGACGTACGCTTTCGCGAATTCCGGTCGAAGTCGAATTGCCTCGCGGAAACTCTCTTCGGCCTGGTCCAGCTTGCCTTCTCGCGCCAGCGCGATTCCGCGCAGATTGCAGTCGATCGCCCGGTCCGGCAAGGGGGCTTGCGACGACATTAAATAGGCAAGTCCTTCTTCCCACTCACCCTGTTCGGTCAGCGCGGCTCCGAGATTCGTCGACGCCTCCGCGAAGTCCGGCCGCAAACGCAAGGCACGTCGAAAACAAGCGATCGCATCGCTCAATCGCCCTTGCGTGGCATGAGCCTTGCCCAGGTCATGGAGCGCCTCCGCATCGTCAGGTCGCACGCGGACGGCTTCTCGATACAGAGCGATCGCTTCGTCCACCCTGCCGAGGTCCGAAAAAACCCGGCCAAGATATCGAGCAAAAAATGAATTCGTGGGTTCCGCCGCCATCGCTTGCCGCAGGAATGGAATTCCCTGCTCCGTCTGACCGGCTTCAACTTCCAACCGACCGAGCAAATACAACGCATTGCCGCAATTTGGATCAATCTGCAAAACACGAGTGTAGACTTGTCGCGCCAGCTCCCACTTGCCCGCTTGATGCAGATTCCACCCGCGCTCGATTGCCAGATCGATGTTCTCCGTCATCTTCGCCTCCGCTCGACCCACTCAACACGACAAGGTTTGATATCTCACCAGGCAACTCACTTCAGCAAACCCAGTGGGTCAAAAAAAAAGACGAGGCAACCGCTGAAGGGCTGCCTCGTCTGTCATTGATCTGAGTGAAACCGCACCGAACCCGACTCCTCGGAAATCGAACTAGGCGTTGCTCTCCGTCGCGATCAGTTGACGTTGCCGCTTCCGCCACGCGCCGAAGACCCCTCCACAAATCGCAAATCCGCCCAACAAAAGACTGCTGGGTTCAGGAATAGCCTGAGCATTGACGGTAATGATATAAGGATTGTTGAGGAGAGTTTCCCGTACACCCGTAAACGCCGAACCAACATTCGTTCGATTTGGGTCGATATAATAAACACCGGTCGAGACGCCGCCTTTAGCCGTCGCCGAAGTGTCAGTGAGATTGGCGGAAAATCTGAATGTACTCGTCGCCGCTCCGCCTGTAAATGTTAACTGACCAACGTTTATCAACGTGGTAATGATATTTCCGTCCGTGGTCTGCGAGCCAGTGACACCGTTATCCGTATAGCTGAATTTTTGAGTATTCGTGAAGTTCGGCTGATTTGGAAGGCCGGAATTCGCCTCGCTGAAAGAAGCAACCGACGCTCCATTGTTCACCAAATACGGACCACTGAACTTCGCGATGACGCTCGAGGTCGGAAAGGCAGCAGACGCATCGCCCGTTTGCCGCGTCACCGTCACGCCCGCTGCAGTAAGTCCCGCTCCAACCAAGCTCACTTTGGTATCTCCCACCGAAGTGTTGACTACTTCCTTCAAAAACACCGTCACCGTCGCGGTTTCCCCCTCCCCTAAAGTAAGATTGTTGTTACTAAC
>JBAXFO010000276.1:0-6293 GCA_037139885.1 Planctomycetota bacterium | reverse complement strand
CCTGAAAATCTACGCCCGCCCGACCGCCGCCGCCAAAAGTCTCGGCGGCGCCAACGCCTCGGCGGCCTTCCTCAAGCTGCTGTTCTCCGAAGATCCGCTCGATCGGAAAGTCGGCCTGACGGCGGTCGGAGCCCTGGGCAATCCCGGCCCGCTGTTCGTCGCGTTGCAGCAATCGAAGCACGCCGACACGCGGCAATTCGCGATTCAGGTCATTCGCAATTGGCTGGGCCACGATCCCGGGCAGCTCAAGAAATTGGAAGACGCCAGCCAAAAGCTCGGCATGACCAAGACCAACACCGAATCGCTGCTCCACCTCCTGCTCGGCTTTGACAGCGAGGAACGCCAACAACCCGGCACGTATCAACTGCTCATCGAAGGCCTCAACCATAGCAAATTGCTGGTCCGTGAACTTTCGTACTGGCATCTTGTTCGAATGGCCCCCGCTGGCCGCGGCATCGCCTACGATCCGGCGGGAACTCCCGAGCAGATTCAAGCGGCCGTCCGGCAGTGGCGGGAATTGATCCCGCCGGGACAATTGCCGCCGGCGCCCAAGTCATCGGTCGGTTCTTGACGGTTGGGCGACGCGTCGCAGAAACGTCTTGTCGAAAAACGTTGGTCATTGAAATGAAATCACCCTTTCAGGGTTTGAGAATGAGATCGCACTCGATCATTTCCCGGTGTCTCGTGGCCCTGTTCGCGGGCTTGGCGTTCGCCTCGGCGGCTCAGGCTCAATTTTGGCCGGGCGGCTATGGCTGGCGCGGCGGCTTCGGTAACCCCTATGGCGGAGCCGGGGGCGTGGTCGCGGCCAACGCGCAGCTCGTGCAATCGGTCGGCCAGCTCAACATCGACCAGGAAAAAGCCCGCGTTGAACGTGAGAAGGCCAATCAAGCCAAGCTCGCAACGCAGAAAGACGCCTTCGATCAAATGCTCTACGAGCGTTCGCTGAAACCGACGTTCGCCGAGGATCAGGCGTACGAACAAAACCGTGTCGTCGCCCGCATGATGAACGACTCGCCCCCCGCCGAAATCAGCCGGGGCAGAACTCTCAACACGTTCATGCCCTACATCATGAAGATGTCGGAAAACGGCGTGCAGGGGCCCCCCGTGCCGATCAATCCCGCCGCCCTTGCACGCATCAACGTGACGACGGGAGTCAACGGCCCGCAGATCGGCGTGCTCCGCCATCTGCCGCTGCGTTGGCCGATGACGCTGCGTGGCCCGCTGCAGCAGAAAATGGATCCGCTGCTCAACGCCGCCGTCTCCGCCGCCACCACGGATTCCCTTCAGCCCGATCTGCTCAATCAGGTTCGCAAGATGCTGACCGCCATCAATGACGACTTCCTGAAGCGTTTCCGGGCCGAGGAAGTCAGCACGTCCGATTATCTCGCCGCGGTCGCGTTCCTCGATAGCCTCAGGCCTGCCGTGCAAGCATTGGGCTCTCCCGATGTCGGCCGGCTGCTCGACGGCGCCACGGCGGCCCAGGGCAGCAACGTCCCCGAACTCGTCTCCAACATGACGTTCAACGGCCTCACCTTCGGCCCCGCCACCCCCGGCGCCGAAGCCGCCTATCGCTCGCTGCACGATTCCTTCGTCGCCTACATTCGCACAGCCCAGGCAAGCTCCGGCATTCAACCGCGCATGCGGCCGCCGGATCCGCTCGCCGCGAAGAGATAACGCCGCCCCGAACGACTCGCGCCCGGCGGTCCCCCGAAATCGCAATCGTACCGCAGACCTTAACTACAGGATTTCTCCTCCCATGCTGAATCTCCTCCTCGTCAGTCTCACGCTGACCGGCCAGGCTCCCGCGCTTGAGATTTTGGAGCCGCGCCCGACTTACGGCCACCTCGGCGCCGTCCGCCCCAAGGGCGCGGGCATTCTGCCGGGCGATATCGCGTTTTTCACGTTCGGCATCAAGAACTTGAAACTCGACGAGAACGGCCTGGCGAAATACAGCGTCGCCATCGAAGTTCGCGATGGCAACGGCAAGCTCTTCTTCGAGCAGAAGCCGTTCAACACGATCGCCCAGAACATCTTCGGCGGCGATCTCATCCCCAATAGCACCAGCGTGTCGGTGCCGCTCAAGCAGCCGCCGAGCGATCTTAAATGGAAGATCACCGTCAAGGATCGCAACGCGGATAAGTCGGTCGAGCTCAAGGGTGAAGGCAAGGTTCTGCCGGCCGATTTCGGCATCGTTCGCCTGGGTACGTTCGCGGATGCGGATTCGATGGTGCCGATCGCGCCGACGGGAGTGGTCGGGGGCACGCTCTACCTCAACTTCGCCGCCGTCGGTTTCGGCCGCGACAAGAACAAAAAGCCCGATCTTAAGTTCGAAATCAAGGTCGTCGACGAGGCGGGCAAATCGACGCTCGCGAAAACGATCTCCGGCGAGATCAAGGACGGCGTTCCCGACGATGCCGACCTGATCCCGCTCCACTTTGGCTTGACGCTCAATCGCCCGGGCCGCTACACCGTCGAAATCTCCTCGCGTTGCGCTCTGGGCAACAAGACATCGACCGTGTCGCTGCCGATTCGCATCCTGCCGATGGATTAATCGTTCACGAAACGGCGCAAGCGACGGCGTTCGAGGCGAAATGTCGCCTCGAACGCCGTCGCTGTTTTTTGACGATCTCGGACCCGCGACTAATTGTGCCCCATCAAGCAGGCATTGTCTTCGGAGCCCAGGTTGATGACTTTGATCGTGTATTCCTGCGTTTGCATGGGAACCCAACGAACGAGGGCGAGGTCGGTGAAGCGGTCGTCCTTGGCGACGACGGCTCCTTTGCTGTCGTAAACTTCGATGTCGACATCGGTGCTGCCGTCCCCGATGACGGCGAACTCGGCGATGCCGCGTTGGGGATTTTTGTCGGCGATGAAGACGATCTTGTAGACGACTTCGGTGTTTTTCTTGAGGACTTTGGTCCAGCGCCGGGCGCCGTCCTTGGAATCGGCGACGCCCGTGCCGGCGAGCGTCAACAGGATCGCGACCGAGGCGGCGACGAAGCCGACGAGTTTCGCAGACGTCTTTATCATGGTTTGGTCCTCGATGAGTTTCGGGCTTCGGCGGCGCGTTTACGGCAAGATCGGCGCGCCCAGGCGCGTCGCTTCGGGAATCTGGCGAAGGGGCTCGCGCGCGATGCGCGAGCTGGCTTCTGTCGTGGAACGTTGGAGCGCGGGGAAGAACTCGCTCCATTCGACGACGCGGTTGCCGTTCTTGTCGAAGTCGCTCGACTTCGATTTTTGCAGGACGATCAGGCTATTGGTGAACAGGCTGCCGCCCCAGCCGATCATGCCGTACGACAGATCGCCTTTCGTGCAGCCGTTGATATCGACCATGCCGGCATGGCGGAAGAAGAGGTCGCGCAGGATGTCGCCGTCGCCGATGTTGAGGACTTCTTGCAAGGGAACTTTGCCTTGATGCGTCGTGAGCGTCGGCAGCCAACCGCTCGACGCCTTGATCGCGGCGGCCGGCGGCTCCTCACGTTTGGCGACGCCCAGATTCCGCGGCTGCGCGAATTTGACCGGAAAAGAGACGCCGACGGGCTCCAGCGCTTTGGCCTTCGCAAACGTCCCGGCCGGGAGAACCGGTCGCGCCGGACCGATGATGCGATTGGGATTGGGAACGCGCGTCACCATGTGGCTCACCTTCGGCTCCTCCTGGCGAGCCCGCGGCAGATGGCCGAAATCCTTACGCAGGCTCGCGATCTCGGCCGATCCCTTGGGTTCGCCGGGCAAAGCCCCGCCTGCATAGTTGCTGCAGCAATCGGTGAGCAGCACGCACAGACGCGGCTGGCTGGCGGTCATGGCGGCGATGAGATCGGCACGATAAAGCTTCCCGTGCGTGAGAGCCAGAAAATGCCCCTTCTTGAGATGGAAGCCGCCGTGTCCCGAATAGTAGAACAGAAGCGCCTCGTTTGCGTCGACCTTAAGATTTTTGTAGTAGGACAAAATCTTGTCGGGCGTGACCTGTTTTCCGGTCATCATGTCGATCGTGGCGCGCTCCGCGAGATGCTGTTTCGCGAGCATCGCTTCGAGAATCGACTTTACGTTCAGGCCATCGCGTCCCCAGGTGACGCCCCCCTGATCGTCCGTGTCGACGGCGATCAACACGCGCAACCGGACATTTTCCGGCCCCTTGACGACGGCGGCGCTCGCTTCGATGCGCGGCAACTGCTTCGCCAAATCGTCCCGACTCCCTTGGCCGGCGACGATCGGGCTGAGCCAGAGCATGCTGACGAACGCCAGGATGAGACGAGGCCGCGAAGCGAAAGGCGCCATGCGAAGTCTCCAGCTGTGGAGGGATCTTCTCTTCTTATAAACGACGACGCGGGGGATTGCAAACATCGATCATGAAACCCACGCCAACCTCGAGAGGGAGCAACCAAAATCTCTGGAAGGGCAACTTACCTGGTCCATTTTGCATCTGCCCCAGAGGGGCAACGGAATGTAGCCACGGGTGAGTTTCCGCGACGGAGCGGGAACTCACCCGTGGTAGGGGAACGCCGAGAAACGTGTCGTCCCGGAGGGACGAAGGAGCGAGCGTGCCTCATTCGGTACATGGCTTGGGAAATTCAAACACCGAGACTCCGCGATGCGTGACGTCTCCCTCGCCCCTGCCGGGGCGAGGCCTCCAACGGCCCATGACCACGGGTGAGTTCCCGCTTCGTCGCGGGAACTCACCCGTGGCTACAACCCGCTGCCCCTCTGGGGCAAAATGCATGCAGGTTACTTGACGTACAAATGAAATCTCCCTGGACCAATCTGGGACGCGGACCCCCGGAGCGCACCCCGAGAATCCCGTTGCACCCTCGCCGACTCTTCCGGTCCGCGCGGCGCGGCTAACCGAACGCCGGCCTGGTCCTTAGAATCACCTCGGGTTTGCCTTTCCTCTCCTTGAGTTTTTCGCATGAACGAACACTGGATCGCCGAGCGCATGCACGGCATTGAAGTCTCCGGCATCCGCAAGGTTTTCGACCTCGGCGCCAAACTCAAAGACCCGGTCAACCTCAGCATCGGCCAGCCCCATTTTCCCGTTCCCGAACCGATCAAGGCGGCGGCCAAGAAGGCGATCGACGACGACAAGAACGGCTACACCGTCACCCAGGGCATCGCCCCCTTGCGCGAACGCTTGCTCGCGGATCTGAACGCGCTCTATCCCGGCCAGGACCGCAGCGTCATGATCACCAGCGGCACCAGCGGCGGCCTCGTGCTCGCGCTGATGTGTACGATCAATCCCGGCGACGAGGTCATCTTCTTCGATCCGTATTTCGTCATGTATCCCAACTTCCTCACCCTCGCGGGGGGCAAGGCGGTGGTGATCGACACCCATCCCGATTTCCAGATCGACATCGCCAAAGTCCAGGCCGCCCTCACGCCGCGAACGAAGGCGATCATCGTCAACAGCCCCGGCAACCCCACCGGCGTCGTCGCGTCGCGCGAGTCGCTTCGGGCCTTGGCGGCGCTCGCGAAAGAGAGAAGCATCCTGCTCATCAGCGATGAGATTTATCACGCCTTCGCGTACGACGCTCCGTTCGCCAGCCCGGCCGAGTTCTCCGAAGATGTGCTCGTGATCGACGGCATGGGCAAAACCTACGGCATCACGGGTTGGCGTTTCGGCTTCGCTCATGGCCCCAGGCGCATCATCGAAGAGATGACGAAGCTTCAGCAATTCACTTATGTCTGCGCCCCAAGCGTGGTGCAATATGCCGGGCTGGCGATGCTCGATTACGACGTGGCCGGCATCGTCGCGGATTACAAACAGAAGCGCGACCGCATCGTGGCCGGGCTCAAAGACCTGTACGATTTCAATGTCCCCGGCGGCGCGTTTTATCTCTACGCCAAAACCCCCTGGGGCACAGGCACGGAATTCGTCACCGAGGCGATCCGCAACAACCTTCTCATCATCCCCGGCTGCACGTTCAGCAAACGCGACACGCATTTCCGCGTCAGCTACGCCGTCAGCGACGCCCAACTCGACCGCGGCATCGAAATCCTCCGGTCGATCGCCAAGCCGCGATAATGGGAATCGCTCGTCCGACGCAGTTCATTGACATCGCCACCGGTCAGGGTAGACTAGTGTGTGTTGAGACATTTGGCGCTTAAGGATTGCTCGATCAATAACTTCCCGATTTCTGCCATTCACCCCGGAGGGGTAGCAGCGATTAGCCGGGTTGAGCGAAGTGACACCCCGGGAAGGTGTGAGAGTGAGCTGATTCGACCCTGGAAGGGTCGCAGCGGCAGTGGGCGCCCGAATGCTGCGACCCCTGCCGGGGTCGAAGAATCCCAAGAATGGCGTT
>JBAXFO010000275.1:0-6323 GCA_037139885.1 Planctomycetota bacterium | reverse complement strand
CCGCCGCCCTCGCCGGCTTTCAAGGGAATCAGCTCACGCTCGATTACCAGGCCGCTGGCGCCTCGACGATCACCGTCACCGTCACCGATAGCGCCGGCAATTCGCTGACGAGTTCCTTCGTGGTGACGGTGACTTGATCGGCTCGAGCGTCGAAAGACATTGAGTACGATGACGAGTAGGAGTGTGAGTAGGGAAATCCGATTACGAGTGCGAGGACGATTCGGATTACGAGGAAAGCCTGCCGCGCCCTCCTCATCGTGCTCGTACTCGCAATCGCACTCGGATTTTCCTACTCATACTCCTACTCATCATCGTACTCGTCTTCGCCTTTCGACTTCCCCGTCTCCTCGTCTCGAATCACCACCAACGAAAAAAGCCCCATGGGCATTCCATGGGGCTTTCTCTCGTCAATGATTCAATTCGCGGCCAGGGCTCAACCCGCCTCACATGCCGGATTTTACGCGTGCCTTGTTAGCGGCTTTCTCCTTGCGGAGACGCGCGCGACGCCGAAGTTCGCTCGGCTTTTCGTAGTGCTGGTGGGCACGCAGTTCTTTTTGCATTCCGCTTCGTTCGATCAGCTTCTTGAAACGACGCAACGCCAGACCGATCGGTTCCTTGTCATGGACACGCATGCGCAAACTCATTCGTCCTCCGTTAGTGTGGATCCAAGGGTACAAATACGACCGACATCCCGGCAACAGACCGGGAAAACGTTTATTGTAACCGCCCGTTCAGGCCCTGGGTAGTCGAATTCGCGGAAAACTTTGCGGCCCCGTTTTCTCGGGAAAAGGGAGTCCGCTTCAGACGCGAATCCCGCGTACCGCTCCGTACAGTTCGGCCTCCAACCTACGCGTAGGCTCCAAGCCGGCCTCTTGGGGGCCGAATCAAGGTGATCCCGACAATCGCCCAAATCCTTCGACCCCCAAGAGGTCGGCTTGGGTCACACAGTTCCGACTGTGCGTCGAGAATTGGATAAAACGCCGTTAAAGACACTGAGCGATCGTGCCGCTCTCACATCACGCGGCGCGAACCCGTTGCCCGACGATGCGATGTCGATCCGCCAGCACCATGGGGAAGGTTCGTTGCGGGCTGACGACGACGACATCGTCGCCGGCCTCCGCTCCGAAATCGCGTTCGATGCTGGCGTCGACGCCGATCGCCTCATCGAGGTCGTCGGCGAAGACGACATAAACGCTCGGCTGTCCCTCGGCGGCCTGGGCGAGCGCCTCGGCCAGATCGGGCCAGTCCGACGCCAGCCACGATTGGCCGGGGAACATGGAGGCCAGGAATTCCTGGAAGTGACGCCCAACTTGGGCACGCGGCGGCAGCACGTAAAATACGGCCATGAAGGTACTCCTTAACCTCCATGTCATCGGCCCCGCACGCGGACGTTCTTCGATTCTCCCTCGCCGCATTCCGACTGGCCCTCCGCGGCGTCTCGATCAACCGGCACAACTGACACACGCGGACCAGGCGAAGGAATCACCCCTTGTGGAAGAGTTTCGGCAGAATGTCTTCCGCCGTCGTCACCGGTTCGCCCGACGCGAGATATTTGTCGAGCCGCGAGCGGGCTTCGACCGGATTCATGCCGAGCGCCATCAGCGCATCGAGCACTTCGGTGAGCACCGGCCCGCTGATCGACGCGGGCGCCGCCGGATCGCCGCTGTCGGGCAGGAGCGAAAACCGCGTCACTTTCTTGCGCAGTGTGGCCACGATCTTCTCGGCCGTCGCCTGGCCGACGCCGGGCAGAGTGCTCAGCCAGCGATGATCTTGGCGCTGAATCGCCTCGGCGATTTCCTTGATCGGCCGGCCCAGCGCCTTGAGGGCCTTCTTTACGCCGACCTTGTCGACCGTGCAAAACAACTCGAAGAATTCGAGTTCGCTCTCGGCCCCGAAACCGATGCGCCGCGGCACCATCCGCCCTTGATTCGGATTTCCCTCGAGATACTCGGTGATATGCAGCGTGATTTCTTGGCCGAGCTTGTCTTGAATGTTGCGCCGCACGAATTCCGGCACCATCACCTGATACTCAAGCGGCCCAATCTGAATCCGCGCCTCATCGTCGAGCACGCGCTGCAACACGCCCGTCATTTTCGTGATCATGAATGCCCCAAGCCGATGTCACGCCCGCCGCGACAGAAAAAAGTGGCACAACGCCCCCGCGAGCGCATCGGCCACATCCGGCGGCTCCGGCGGTTGCGCCAAACCGAGCTCTTGCTGAATTGTCCGCTGCACCTGTTCCTTGGAAGCTCGCCCATGCCCCGTGATCGTTTTCTTGATCCGCGTCGCCGCATACGAGAGCACGGCAATATCCTTAAGAGCCGCCGCCAGGAAGATCGCCCCGCGGGCATGCCCCATCAAAATCGCGGTCCGCGGATGATTGTAATGAGCGTAAAGCTGTTCCACGACCATGACGCTCGGCATAAACTGCTCGACCACTTCGCTGACGCCCTCGAAGATCTCTCGCACTCGCGCCGCCATGTCGGTCTTCGGCGTCGTCCGAATGATGCCCGCTTCGCAAACCCGCGCTCGCGCGCCGTCGGGCTCGATCACGCCATACCCGGTGATGTTCAGCCCCGGATCGATGCCCAAAATGCGTCCTGCATTGGCGGCCATGGAGTCTCCGACCTATTCCGCTCGCCACGTCGTGCCGCCGCCGCGATCTTCGACGGTCACTTTCAGTTCCGTGAGCCGTTTGCGAATCTGATCCGCGACGGCGAAGTTCTTGGTCTTGCGAGCCTCATTGCGCAGATCGATCAAGAGCTGCATCAGCCCCTGAACGAGTTGATCGCCCCCGGTCGCGCTCTTGTCCGCGCTCGGCGCCTCGAACAAGCCGAGCAATTGCCCGAACTCTCTCATCACCAAAACGCCTCGCTCGAATGCACGCAGATCGTCCGCGGTTCCCTTGCCGTCTTCGATCTTGCATTGATCCGCGAAGCGATTGAGGCTCGTGAGAAGTTCGTAGACGACGCCGATCGCCCCGCCGGTGTTGAAGTCGTCGTCCATGAATTCCATGAAGCGATTCCAAAACCCCGCAATCTCTTTCATGAACTCCGAATCGGGCCCGGCAAAGGCGAACGGCGCACGCACGAGCGGAGCCTTGAGATCGAAGAACCGCGTTTTCGTGATGCGTTCGTAACGGTCGAAAAAGCGATGAAAGCCCTGCAAGCTACGGCGGACTTCGCTCAGGCGATCGTCGCTGTATTCGATCGGGCTGCGGTAGTGCGTGCCGAGCAACAAGAAGCGAATGACCTCGGCCGGGAACTTTTCGAACAGGTCGACCATGTTGACGACATTGCCGACCGATCCGGCCATTTTCGCGTTGCCCATCTTGAGGAGGCCGTTGTGCATCCAATAATTCGCGAACGGCTGCTCGGTGAACGATTCCGACTGGGCCAGTTCGTTCTCGTGATGCGGAAATTGCAGATCGAGGCCGCCGCCATGGATATCGATGGTTTTCCCGAGGAGCTTCATGCTCATCGCCGAGCACTCGATATGCCACCCCGGCCGACCCCGGCCCCACGGACTGTCCCACGCCGGCTCGCCCGGCTTCGCCGACTTCCACAGGGCGAAGTCGCCCGGATTCCGCTTGCGGTCGCTGATCTCGATGCGAGCGCCGGCTTCCAGTTGCTCGGGATCGCGATTGCAGAGTTTGCCGTAGTCGGCGTCCTTCGCGACGTTGAAGTAAACATCCCCTTCCGAGGGATACGCATAGCCCTTGTCGACGAGCCCTTGAATGATCTGAATCATCTCGGCGATCGTCTCGGTCGCCCGCGGCATCTGGGTGATGCTGATGACGCCCAGTTTTTTTAGGCAATCGACATAATCGCCCGTCATCTTCTCGGCGAGCTCTTTCACGGTCGTGTTGAGTTCGCGGGCGCGGACGATGAGCTTGTCGTCGACGTCGGTGATGTTGACGACCCAGTCGACATGGTAGCCGAGGAATTTGAGGTAACGGCACACGGTGTCGAAGATCACCGGGCCGACCATATGGCCGATGTGGCTCGGTTTGTAGACGGTGGGGCCGCAGACATACATCGTCACGCGGCCCGGTTCGAGCGGCCGAAACTCTTCCTTCTGCCGCGACAGGGTATTGTAGATCCGCAGGGACATCGACTGGTCTCCGTTACGTCGTCCTCCTCTCGCTCCTCCGGAACGAAAGGTCGGCAGGCGAGGGCGATCCCCCGTTTCAGCCGTTTGCTATTTCTCGATCAAGACCGCCGCATGGCAACCGATCGCCTCGGCGCGGCCGATCGCGCCGACCTTTTCGCCCGTCTTCGCTTTCACATTGACCGCATCCGCCTCCAACCCCAGCAGAGCCGCAAGATGCTCGCGCATCGCCGTTTTCACGGGGCCGAGCTTGGGTTCCTGAGCGAAGATGGTGAGATCGACGTTGACGAGCCGATAGCCGCACTGGCGGAGGCGGGCCATGGCTCCCTCGAGAAATTCCCGAGAATCGCGATCTTTGTTGGCGGGGTCGGTGTCGGGAAAGGCGTCGCCGATATCGCCCAGGCCGGCGGCGCCGAGGAGCGCGTCGGTGAGCGCATGGAGGACTACGTCGGCATCGCTATGGCCGATGAGGCCGCGCGGGTGGTCGATGCGCAGACCGCCGAGGATGAGCGGGCGATCGGGCCCGAGGCGATGCGTATCGTGACCGAGACCGACGCGGATCATGGAAGCCTTTCCTTTCGAGCCGGATTGTAACCGCCCGCCGCGATCCGAACAACGTGGGTTCGGCGCGAGTTCGTGGGGCAAGCGGGCGGCGCCCTCAGATTCCCTGGCCCACTCCCATCGGCGTGGCCATCGCGTAGTTGTTGAACCGCATATAGGCCTTTTCGTACATCAGTTTCACTTCGCCGGTGGGGCCGTTGCGTTGCTTGCCGATGATGATCTCGATTTCCCCTTCGTTCACGCCCGGTTCGTGATAATCGGGGCGGTGCAGCAGCATGACGGTGTCGGCGTCCTGTTCGATGGCTCCCGATTCGCGAAGATCGGAGAGGCGCGGGCGGTGATCTTGGCGATCTTCCGAACCGCGATTCACCTGGGCGAGGGCGACGACCGGCACATTCAGTTCGCGCGCCAAAAACTTGAGACGCCGCGAGATCTGCGAAACCTGCTCCTGTCGGCTGTCGCGTTTGCTGTCGGCGGGATCGATGAGCTGAAGGTAATCGATGACGACGATGCGGATGTCGTGCCGCAACTTCAAGCGCCGGGCGTTGGCGGCGATGCGGAGCATGCTTTGGCCGGGAGAATCGTCGATGAACAGCTTGGCGGCGCTGAGGATCGCGCCGGCGTCCATGATCTTCTCCTGCTCGAATTTGTCCAGCGAGCCTTTCCGCAGCCGATGGCTATTGACCATGGCCTGGCAGCACAGCAAGCGTTCGGCGATTTCGATGCGGGCCTGTTCGAGGCTCACGAACAGGGCGGGCAAACCCTCATCGACGCAAATGTGCCGCAGCATGTTGAGGGCGAACGCCGTCTTGCCGACGCTGGGCCGAGCCGCCACGATCACGAGTTCGGCGTTCTGCATGCCGGCGGTGAGGCTATCGAGATCGGTGAAGCCGGTGGGGATGCCGCTGTATTCGAGATGGCCGCGGGCCTTGCGGGCGTCCATGCGTTCGTAAGCTTCGTTGACCGCGTCTTGCAGGGTTTTCGTCTCGCCCGTGAGGCCCATCTCGGCGATTTCGAGGACCCGCCGTTCGGCGTTGTCGAGCAGATCTTGAGCGGGCTGAGCCTGATCGAAGGCGTCGCGCTGCAGCTCGGAGCAGACGTGGATCAGATTGCGAACGATCGATTTTTGGCGAATGATGTTGGCGTAATGGACGGCGTTGCCGGCGCTGGGAGCGGCGTCCCAGAGTTCGACGATGTAACCATAACCGCCGACATCCTGCATCAGGTGGTTTTCGCTGAGGAAGTCAGCGAGCGTGACGGGGTCGACCGGCACGCCGCGTTCGATGCTTAGAGTGTGGATCGCCTCGAACAATTTCTGATGGGCGAACTGGTAGAAGTTCTCAGTTTTCAAGACTTGAACGACATCGCCGATGACCTGATTGTCGCGCAGCATGCTGCCGAGAACGCTGCGTTCCGCCTCGCGGTCATGCGGCGGCATCCGCTGCTCCAGAGCTTCGTTGGCCATGGGGCGTTCTCCTTGAAGGGACCAGGCGTGCGACGACGAACGATGAACCCACAAAGAAAGCTAGCCCGGCCAATGGCCGGGCTAGCGAGGGTCAGCCATCCGCTGATGGGATTACTTCTTGTCGCTGCCTTTTTGGCGATCGATCATGACCTTGACGGTCGTTTCGATCTCGTAGCCCAGGTTGAGC
>JBAXFO010000274.1:0-6346 GCA_037139885.1 Planctomycetota bacterium | reverse complement strand
CTTTGCGGGCGAAGGGCGACATGCCGCAAATCATTTGATAAAGAACGCAGCCCAAACTAAAGAGATCGGCCCGATGATCGACCTTGATGCCCTGCGCCTGTTCGGGGGCCATGTACGCGGGCGTGCCGACAACGGAACCTTCCTGGGTCAGCAACGTCTCGGCCTTGGAATCTTGCGCGAGACCGAAATCGAGGATCTTGACCCGGTCCGAGCCTTCTTCGAGCCAAATGTTCGATGGCTTGATGTCGCGATGAATCACGCCGCGATGATGGGCCGCGGCCAAGCCCAGCGCGATTTGCCGCGTGATGCGCAGACAATCCGCGAGCGGCAACCGAGTTTTGGCCGCGAGGCGAGCGTCGAGCGTTTCGCCCTGAAGATACGGCATCGCCAAATACATGGTGCCGCGTTCTTCATCCATCTGATAAATGGTCACGATGTGGTCGTGATCGACCATCGCGAGCGTTTGGGCCTCGCGGAGAAAGCGCTTGTCGCCCCCCTTGAGCAAAACCTTCACGGCGACCCGACGTTTGAGTTTAATGTCTTCGGCCAGATAAACCTTGCCCATGCCCCCCTGCCCGATGAGCTTCAGAATGCGATAGCCGCCGAGCCGACCGAGTTCGTCGGGGGCTTGCGGAGCGGAGAGGATATTGTCCTCCCCCCAGGAGCCGCGCAGAGTGGAACCGGTCGGCGCCTGCGTCGCCAGCATGGCCTCCATGTTGCCGACCTTCGTCAACCAGGCGCGGACGGCCGTCACCATCTCGGGGTCGTGGGCGCAAACTTCTTCGATCGTCGCATCGCTGCCCCGATCGCGGCAGTCTTGAAAAGTCTGGACCAATTTCTCGACGCGCTCGGAAACCGCTTCGCGCGGAATAGCGCCAGTATCGTCGTTATTTCCCATGGGATTGGATGCCTGGTTCATTGAAGGAACTCCTCGAAGCTTGCGATTCGTCTCACAGCAGGGACGACGCGCCCCAGTCCATCGGCGCTCGCGGCAGGCTTTTCTTCAATTTAAGAAAACGCCTGTTCCAGTCTAAGCCCAGATTTACGGTTGCGAAAATAATTTTCGCGATTCGACCCTGTTGCCTCGATAAGCGGGAGCCGACCGCCCAATAGGACATTTGGCGTTACAATTGCAACTTCGCGACCCATTGCCCGCACATTGACCCTCGCGGTTGTGCCGACTCTAGCGATGGCGCCGTGTTGGGGAGATGGAAAAACCCGGCGATTGCGGAAACTTGTCTCGAATTCGAGGACTTTGCCGGGGTATTCTCCATCCTGGTTTGGTTAGCGGTTCCTTTATGAGAGTTCATCCATGTTGGCCGACCGTCGACGCGTGCTCATCGCCGTCAACAAAACGCACGAAGGCGAAATGAAATCGCTCTTCGAACGCGACCCGCTCACCCTCTGGCAGCCGCTGTTCGCCGACAGTTTTTCGCGGGCGCGCTTCACTCTGCAACACAATCCCTGCGAAGCCCTGCTCGTTCACGAGGCCCTTCTCGAAGCCGAGGGGCATCAAGGCCTTTCCTGGCTCGCCTGGAAAAAAGACTATCCAACGCTCTTCACGGGGCAGTCGGCCCAGCTTTTTCAGCGCGCCTTCGAGGTCGGCGTGCAACACTGCCTCGCCTTCGACATGGCCCTCGCCCATCCCCCGCTGATGGCCACCGCCCTCGATCATGCCATCAAGCACGTCGACAACGCCCGCAACCTGCGCCGCTCGAAAGAACAGCTGGCGCAAGCTCGGAAGCACGTCGATCGCCTCGTCACGCTCATGTGGCGAGCCGCCCCGCATCACGAAGACAATCAGTGGTACTCCGAACCCTTCATGCTCGAACGCTTGCAAGAAGAGCTGGCCCGGGCCGAACGCCACAAGATCCCGCTCAGCCTGGCCGTCGGCGAAATGATGGACGACGAAGCCCGCGATCCCGTCCTCCCCGATTGGACCGCCGACGCTCTCATCAAAACGAAACGCCGCTGCGACGTCGTCGGTCAATATGGCCCCAAAGGTTTCCTCCTTCTCATGGTCCACACCCCCAAGACCGGGGCCATGACTTGCTGCAAACGCGTGCAGACCTATCTCGAACACTCCGCCGAATCGCTGCCCGGCCCACGCCTGCCGCTGCGCGCTTTCTTCGGCATGTCGTCGACGATCGGCGAACGCATGTCGCCGCAATCGCTGCTCCGCTCCGCCGAAGAAAACCTCGGCGCCGCCCGGCACGACAAAACGCTCCGCATCGTGGCGTCGTGATCTTTGAAGGAATCAGCGTCCGGAGAGTTCGGCGAGAATCTTTTCCTGATCCTCGACGTACGCTGGGTCAACCTTGCGGGCGCGCGCCACAAGATCTTGCGCCGCCGGCAAAGGACATGAAAGCGCGTAGCGAATGAGACAATGTTGCACGATCGGCGCCCGATGCGTCGGCTGCCCGAATTGAGCGGCGACCTCGGCCGTCAACTCCCACCACTGCCAGCGACGCAAATCCTCCACCGCCAGATCGGCCATCTCGCCATCGCGAACGATATGTTTGTAAGCCGATAACGTCTCCGCCTTGATCTCGGCCCCCTTCCAACCCTGCAACATGCGAATGGTGCGCAGGGCGGCGAAGCGGGTCGCGAAGGGCTGTTTCGTGTCGGCGAGAATGTCGGTGATCTTCCGCCAGCCCTCTTGGGGACGCAGCGTCACATACCCCGCGAGCACGCCATCGACGGCGCTCTTGCGCTCGCCCGTCAAGCTATCGGCGAGTTTCAGGAGAGCGTCCCCGTCGCGGTCTTGACCGCAGCAGCCGAGCAAGAAGGCGAACAAGCTCGTTCGGTCGGCGTCGAGATCGTTTTTCGCCAGCAACCGTCGAATGAGAGTCGGATCGAGCGCCATGGCGGCCTTGGCGACGTCGGCGTCTTTCGACTTGGCGAACTCCATGAACGCATCGAGCGCGATGGCTTCGTCGGCGTGATCGAGATGGCTGGCGTAAAAGACGAGAGCCGGCACACGCCCCTTCTTACGGGCTTCTCCCGCCGCTTCCAAATACCCGGGCAACGACGCCGACTTCACCGCAAAACCTTGTAACGGCTCCAGGCGGTCGCGGAACTTTTCGAAGAAGATGAGAAACCGCGGCGGGTTCTTCGGATCGGGGACCGGCATGTAACGCGACAACGCCATCGTTCCCAGGCTCTTGAGCGAGCCATCGTTTTTCAAAACCCGTTCAATCGTAAAGTCGGTCGTGCCCGCTCCGGCGCCGGCGATGGGGTTTGGGTTCAAGCGCGGATTGGCCAGCGTGCCGATGACGACGACGGCAGCCGTGTCCATCTCTTCGCCGAACGTCGCGCGATTGATCGGGTTTTGGCAGAAGCTGCACGCCATGCCGAATGTCGCCAGCGACCAGCCCAGGAACGCAAAAAGAACACGCATGAACAAGTCCTTTTGTTCGGGAAGAAGTCTCATCGCCAGGCCTCGCATCGGCGGGCGCGGGGAAACGCCGCCCCGTCAGTTCGACTCCAATTTCAAAAGATCTTCGACATCCTTGACCCACTCCGCATCCCGGCGCCGCTGCTCGGCCACGAATTTGGCCGCCGCCGGCTCGGGCGAACGCATCGCAAAGCGCGTGATCGCCCGGCGAATGACGTTCAGGCTATGCGACTTCTGATCGAACAAATCGAGAATCGGTTGCGTGTATTCCCAGCGTTTCCATTTACGAAGTTCATCGATCGCGAAGTCAGCCATGTCGGTCGATTGAATCAGGCCGCCCATGCTCTTGACGAGAATTTCCTTCGGAACGAGATCGGGGCGAACTTCCCACAGAAAGCGCGCGGTGCGAAAGGCCGAATAGCGGTACTGAAAGTCTTGCTTGGGATCGAGCATCTGTTCGCCGAGGAAAGCCCAGCCCCCCTTGGGATCGAGCATCACCAGACCCGCCATCATGCCGTCGACGCCGCTGCCTTTGCGTTTCTCCGGGTCGTCGATCGTCTTCTTGAGAAGCTTGACTTCCTCCGGACCGCCGCAGTGGCCGAGCAGCGAGGCGAACAAGCCGAGGCGATACGACGGCGTCTTCGGATCGTTGATCCAGGTCACCAGCTTCGAAGCCGGCAACGTCTTGGCCATCTCTTGATAGTCCTTGTAATCCGCCTTGGCGTATTCGCGGTAGGCGTCGAGGGCGATTTCGTATTCGGGAAAATTCAGGTAGTCGAAAAAGAACCGCAGCCGTTCGCCGGGGCTCTTGTCTTGCTGCGCGTATGAACCCTTCAAATACTTCACCATCGCCGAATCCGCCTCGACCGGCACGCCGCGATAGAAATCGAGCTTGCCCTTGTAAACGTCCGCGAAAATGATGTGCTTGCTTTTCGTGTCCGCGATAAACCGCGGCAAAAGGATCTTCTTTTGATCCTTGATGAGTGCATGAGGCTTGACGACTTCTTCGACGATGAACTCGGTCGAGCTATCTTCCAGGCCGCCCGTGCCGAGTTTCGGATTCAAACACGAACCCAGCAAAACCGCGGAGGCTTTCGAGAAATCGTCGGACAAGGTCGGCCCGCGCTGTTCGCTGCAGAACAAGCAGGCATCGGCGGGAGCGACGAAAAGAGCCAACGCGAGGAGAAACGCGAAAACGAAACCAGCGCGAAGGAGGGTCATGATGGTCTTCTCGAATGCGAAAAGTCGGCAAGATGCTCTCTCACCATTATTGCCCGATCGGGTCGGCTGCGGCAATCCCTTTCCCCAGTTTGTCAACGCCTCGGGAAGATTTTCTAGCTCGACGAGTTGACCGGAGTCGAAAGTGTTGCGATGATATTGGTCTAGCCTTCTCAACGCTTCAAGGAGCATCGACTCATGGTTTTCAATCGTCGCGATTTTCTCCGCACGACCGCGAGCCTCGCCGCCGTCGCCGCCGCCGAGGCGCCCTTCATTCGCCAAAGCCAAGCGCAAACGCCCGCGGCCCCCGGAACCGCGGCCGGCGCCCCCTCCGAACGGCTGAACATCGCCTGCATTGGCGTGCGCGGTCAAGGCCGCAGCCATATCGCCGGCTATGCGGGTCGGCATAACTGCGTCGTGACGCATATCTGCGACGTCGATTCCTCCGTGCCCGGGAGCATCGCCGCCGCCCTCAACGCGGCAACGACCGCTCAGGGAGGCATCCGCCCCGAATACGTGCAAGACCTGAAACGCATCATGGATAACCCCAACATCCATGCCGTCAGCATCGCGACGCCGAATCACTGGCATGCCCTGGCCGCCATCTGGGCGATGCAGGCCGGCAAACATGTGTACGTCGAAAAGCCGGTGAGCCACAATGTGTGGGAAGGCAGCCGCATCGTGGCCGCCGCCCGCCATTACAACAAGATCTGCCAGACCGGCACACAGATCCGCAGTCAACCCGGAACCATCCAAGCGATGGAGTTTCTCGCCGCCGGCCGCCTGGGCCGCGTCGAAGTCGCTCGCGGCCTGTGCTACAAGCGCCGCCCGAGCATCGGCACGCATCAAGGCGAAGTCCCCATTCCGGCCAGCGTCAACTATGACATCTGGTGCGGCCCGGCGCCGCGTCGCCCTCTCAACCGCAATCGCCTGCATTACGACTGGCACTGGCAGTGGGATTACGGCAACGGCGATCTCGGCAACCAGGGCATCCATCAGATGGACGTCGCCCGCTGGGGCCTCGGCAAGAACGAAATGTGCCGCTCCGCGTTCTCCGTTGGCGGCCGTTTCGGCTACACCGATGACGGCGAAACCGCCAACACCCAGGTCTGCGTCTTCGATTACGGCGACGCGCCGATCATCTTCGAAGTCCGCGGCCTGCCCACTCCCGATTACCGCGGCGCCAGCGTCGGCAATGTGTTCCACTGCGCCAACGGCTACCTCGTCTGCACCAGCTACAATACCGCCGTGGCCTACGACCGCGATGGCGGCGTGATCCAGCGCTTCAGCGGCGTCGGCGATCACTTCGGCAACTTCATCAGCGCCGTCCGCTCCAATCGCCGGCAAGACCTGAAGGCCGACATCCAGGAAGGCCATCTCTCCAGCGCTCTGTGCCACCTCGCGAACATCAGCTACCGCCTTGGCCGGCCCGTGCCGTTCACGCCGCGTCCGGAGATCCTCCAAAATCACGCCGCCGCTCGCGAGACGGTGACCCGTATGGAAGAACACTTGACCAACGCCGGCCTGACGCTGGCTAACGAAAACATCCGCGTCGGAGCTCTGCTCGAAATCGATCCCCAATCGGAGACCTTCCGCAACAACAACGACGCCAACCGTATGTTGACCCGCGAATACCGGACCGGTTACGAAGTGCCGGCGCGGTTCTAAATCGAGGCGCTGGCCACAACGCGGCAACGGAGCGCGGACGGAACGCACCACAAAGGCGGCGTT
>JBAXFO010000273.1:0-6348 GCA_037139885.1 Planctomycetota bacterium | reverse complement strand
CGTCTCAAGCTCAATACGTGGCCTGGGGCGGCAAAATCAAGCGAATGCCCCGTTTACCGTTGCTTGACTTGAGCCGAGGCGGCGGCGATGCGGGTTTCGAGCTGGGCGAGAATTTGCTTTTGGTTGTTGCGCGTCAAAAAGGCCTTGGCCTGTTTTTCGAGGTTGCGGTAATACTCGTCGTTGGGGTTTCGATAGTGCAGAATCATCGCGGGCAGAAGTTCGAGATAGAGCTCGCCGGTTTGCTGCACGCCGCCCTTGTATTGCGGTGCGAGGTCTTCCAGTTTGGCGGCTAATTTCGGTACGAAGCGGCCTTCGGTGGGGAACTTGCGAATGGTCGACACGACGCCTTTGCCCGCGGCTTCCATCTTCTTGTCGGCGACGAGGCGCTCGGTCATTTTGAGGCGGGCGTCGCAGGCGAGGTCGGGGCGTTGAGCTTTTTCATATTGGTTGACGGCCTGTTCGAAGAGCTTGATTTTTTCGGGCGTGCCGGGGATGACTTCGAGCATCGGCTCGAAAATCCGCGCGATGAAATCGGGCGATTTCGCGAAGGTTTCGTTCATCGATTGGACGTAGCCCAGGACCAGCTTTTTCTGGTCGGCTTTGAGTTCGCCCTTGCTGGCCATCTCCGACAGCGACTGCCAGGCGAAATCGTCGTACTTGTTGACCTTGAGCATTTTGTCGAGATAGGTGACTTTGCCTTGGATCGTCAGGTCGCGCTGGGCCAGCACGAGCGGGTAGGCCCGGGCGAGCAAGGCCGTCATGCGTTTGCCGACCCGGTCGCTGCCGGTAAGCCAGAGGCGGCGTTCCAGATCGCGGTCGAGCAGGTCGCGGCCCGTTTGCGGATCTGTGACGGTGCCCGTATAGAACTGATCGCGTGCGAAGCCTTCGTAACGGCCATCCGAAACGAGGGAAAACTTGATTTCGTCCTTGGTGACCGCCGTGACGTGCACGTACATCCACCAGGCATGTAAACCTCGATAGGCCGAAGCTCCCCAACAATAAACCGCCGGCACGCCGAGGCTCTTGGCGGTGCGGGCGGCGAAGTCGGCCTGGTGAGCGCACACGCCGCCAAACTGGCGGATGTTGGCGAGCGTATAGTCTTTGCCCATGAGATTCGGCTCCGCGGAGCCCTTCGTGATTTCCCCCTTGAGCATGTTCATGTCGTAGGGGACATCTTGATGCCAACTTCTGACCGTCCCTTTGGCCTTTTGATAGTAGCCGAACGACCACTCGCGTTCGCTGCTCGGCGTGCGATGATCGACGACGAATGTGAGGAATTCCCACGGATAAAGATGGGTTTGATGCACGAGCTTCTTCTCGGCGTCGACGAGATATTTGAAATTCTCAAGAGCGTCGAGTTGGCCGCTGGGGAGCTTGCTCTTGGCGCGGACTTGATGCTGCCGAAAATCGTAGACGCCCCGCTCGGGAACATCCCATACGACCGAAATGGCGATGGCCAGGCTGCCCCATTTGTCGAGTTTGTCCGGGTAGAGCTTCCAAATCTGCCGAAACACTTCCAGGGCGCGCCGCACGTCGTCGTGCTTTTCGTCGATGGCCGTGTAGAAGGTCTGTTTGAGTTCGACGTGAGCGGTGAGCCATTTGTTCAAGGCTTCGTAGTCGTCGCCGAAAGCTTGGCGAATGGTCGCGTCATGGCGTGCTTCGAAGAGATCGGCGAACGCAGCCCGCACGGCTTTATAGTTGGCCCGCGGAAAGAGTTTCCCCGAATCGTACAAATCGAGAATCGCCTTCTCGGCGTCTTCGACCGCATCCGCCCGAGCCGCAAGCGGGGACACAACCATGGCCGCGAAAAGGAGGGTAAGGCGAAGTAGCATGGGCGAGCTCTGCTAAGGTGATATGCGAGGTCTTAGTAATGTACGGATTGGTTCATACGCGGAAAGAGGAGATCGAACAGCCGATGGATGAGGGGAGGGCTTACTGGAAGGTGCGGACCCAGGGAGTCCGAGGGTGGCGTCGTTTCGCCAGCGCCCGCGCGTTAAATTCAGCAATGGCGAATGTCATCGGCGACACATTCGCGGCTGTTGGGTCGTGGACTTATTGATCGATCGTGCGATCCGAACGTAACGAGCGGCTGCGATATTCGGACGGACCCAGGTCAATGATGTCCGTGATGATGCCCATGAGCGGCGGCGGGGGGATCGAGGGAGATTTCGGCCGGAGCCCAGTGAAACAGGCCCTGGAGCCAGCCGCACAGAAAGGCGAGGAGAACGAGGCCGGACGTCGCGCTCAGGTGCCACCAGAATACGGGCAGGCCGTATCCGCCGTCGTCGGGAGCGATTCGCGACCAGACCAACGCGGCGAGAATGGTCAACAGGGCCAGGGGCACCCAGGCGCCTTTGCCGAGAACCGGCCAAGCCTTGCGCCAATCGACGGCCGCCAGCCACCAGACGATCCAGAGAATGAGCAGAGCCCAGCCGGAACCGAGTTGCCAAATTTCGGCGCCCAGCTCGCCAAGATTGACGACGAGCTGCCAGAGAGTCGAGGCGATGCGTGACAGAGAGTCCATGGCCAGCCCCGGAAGGTGGTGAGATCGATCTCGTCACAATAGCGGGGCACGAGAGCGGCGTCCACGGGCGTCGGCAAATTGACCGGCCCGGGCCGACAAAATTTCGCGCGTCATTTGCCTGGAGCCCCGTTCGTGACCTATGTTTCATCGAGGCACATTCCCCGTCACGGCGGAAAGGGGCAGGTCGAATGGCGATTCATCTTCGGCGGCGCGATTCTCGGCGTTCGGCGGCGGCCATGGTCGAATTGGCCGCGGTTGTCGCGGTTTTTGTCATGTTCCTGTTCGGCGTCATGGAATATTGCCGATTCGTTTGGGTCCGCAATATGGTGACGTTCGCGGCCCGGGAAGGTTGCCGGTATTGCGTGGTGCATACCGACGCCACCGATCCGGAAGGGGACACCAAGACCTATGTGGGGACCAAGCTCGGAAACCTCGCCAAATACGCCAATTACAATTGCAAGGTTTATTGGTCGGATTCGAGCGGCAGCAATTTGGGCCTGGTCTACTACGCCCAATTCGGGCAGCTGATCGCGGTCGAGGTCGCGCTCGATTATCAGCCGATCGTGCCGACGCTTTTGTTCATGAATAAATCGTATACGCTCAAAAGTCGTTGTATGATGAACAGCGAAGCGAATTGATTCGTTCCGCTGAGGCGTCCCCTCATGGTTCTCGCTGCTTTCGAAGACGTCGTCAAGGAGTATCCGCAAGGGTTCTTTGGGCGCGGTCGGCTGCGCGCGGTGGGCCAGGTCAGTTTGCAAATCGAAGCTGGCGAAATCTTCGGCCTTCTGGGCCCCAATCGTGCCGGCAAAACGACGTTGGTGAAATTGCTCCTCTCGCTCTGCGCTCCGACATCGGGCCGGGTTCTCCGTTTCGGCAAACCGGCGCGCGATCGCTCGACTCTCAAAAACGTCGGCTACGTCCACGAAAACCCTGCGTTTCCTCGTTATCTCAGCGCCGACGCCTTGCTCCAGTATTATGGAGCTCTGGCGTTGCTGCCCGAAGACGTCGTTCGGCAACGGGCGCGCGCCTGGCTCGAACGCGTCGGCCTGGCGGACCGGGCTCATGAACCGATCGCACGCTTCAGCAAAGGCATGGTGCAGCGCCTCGGGCTTGCTCAGGCGCTGATCAACGATCCGGATCTCCTGGTGCTCGACGAACCGAACGAAGGGCTCGACCTCATCGGCCGACAGCTGGTTCGCGATGTCGTCCGCGAACGCAAAGCCGCGGGCAAATCGGTCCTTTTCGTGTCGCATGTGTTGCCGGAAGTGGAAGGCATGTGCGACCGCGTGGCCATCATCGCGCGCGGGCAGATGAAGTATCTGGGCCCGCTGGCGGCGCTTTTGCAAACGTCCGATGGCTCGGCTCAGAATTTGGAAGCGGCGTTGAAACCGTACTATTTCTCGTGAGATCCCTGCCCACCGCCATGAACCTCGCCTCGACCATTTACGCTCTGCGCTGGCTCGTGAACGACACCTTTCGGCAATCGCTCGCCAGCAAGGTGTTTTGGATCATGCTGAGCGTCAGCGCCTTGACCATCGTCTTCTGCCTGAGCGTTTCGATCGACGGCGGCACGGTGGTCGACGAAGGTCAACTCTTCGACGCGAAGACCGGACGCGACATCGTCGGCCCCAACCCCAACCCCGGCAAAATGACGCTGCTCTTCGGCGCGATGCCGGTGTCGATTCATCGCGGCGGAGCCGAAGAGGTTCGCCTCATTCATCTCTTCCTGGCGGTCTGGGTCGCGGGGGCGGTCGGGCTCTTGCTGACGCTCGTGTGGACGGCGAGTTTCGTGCCGGAGTTTCTGCAACCGAGTTCGGCCGTCGTTTTGCTTTCCAAGCCTGTGCCGCGCTGGGCGTTCTTGTTCGGGAAGTACATCGGCGTCGTGCTGTTTGTCGCGCTCCAGGGCATGCTCTTTTTCGTGGGGACGTGGGCGGCGTTGGGCGTGAAGACGGGGATATGGAACAACGCTTACCTGCTGGGCTGGCCGATGCTGGTTTTGCAGTTCGCCGTCTTCTACTCGCTCAGTCTGCTGATCGCCGTCACCTGGCGCAGCACGATGGCGTGCGTGCTGGGCATCTTGTTGTTTTGGATCATTTGCTTCGGCGTCAACTATGGCCGCTATGCCATGCTGGCGTTGCCGACGCTTGCCCCCCAAGAAGTTCGGCCTCTCTCGCCGCTGACGCGCGGGCTGATGGAGACGGGTTATTGGGCGCTTCCCAAGCCGGCCGACTTCATGATGATGCTCGAAGATCTGCTCGACGCGGAGAAAGACAAGGCCACGCTGTCGTCGATGCCGGAGTTTCGTCATGGGCGGGAAAACGGTCTCTTTCAACCGTTCGCATCAATGGCGGCCTCGCTGGCGTTTGGCGTCGTCATGATCGTCCTCGCCGGCCGGCAGCTGAACGAGACCGAATATTGAAGACGGCGCACACTTTCACCATCGCGTTAACGCATCAATCCTTTTCAAAACCGCAGCGAAACTCCGATCAACGCTTCACGAAACCACTTCCTTCGCGGCCGCGTTGGGTGTTGTGCAGTTTGCCGTGGTGATTTGGTTCCAGGGCATTTTCGCCAGGATCATGGCCATGCCGCAGGTGTCGGTGACGCCGGCGAAGATCAGCCCGGCGCCGATGAAGGCGGAGAGACCGACGAAGGCGGGGTGGACAAATTGGGCGAGGAGGACGCCCGCGAGGGCGAGCGAACCGGCCGCGATGCGAACCTGGCGTTCAAGCGACATGATCGAGCGGCCGCGAACGACGGGTAAACCGGCAGCGGCCCAGGCGGCGGTTCCGCCTTCGACGTTGACGGCGTTTTCGAAGCCGGCCTTCTGGAGTTTGGCGCAGGCTTGACGGCCACGGCCGCCGGACTGGCAGACGATGTAGAGCGGTTCGGTCGAATGCGCGTGAGCGCGGGCCATCTCGGCGGCGTCGAGTTCGTCGAGCGGCACGTTGCGGGCTTCGGGGATGTGGATCGATTGATATTCGAACGGGCTGCGGACGTCGATCAATTCGATCGAACGCGTCTTGCCGATTTCTGCGAGGCTTTTGGGGTCGATGGTGCGGGCGCTCATGAGCGTGTCCTTTCGTGAGGGGCGGGGGAGCGATGCGGAAGCGTGACGCTCCTCGATCCGAGTTCATTGTATTCCGATTGCAATACGCCGTAGGGTTGCAAGATCGCCAAGCGCGGGCGGGGAACATTCAGCCGCCCTTCTGTCGGCCCTGTTTCTGACGCGGGAGTCGGCGGACATTCAATTTCGCCGTGCAGTTTTCGCGGGGCTTTGCCGATGAAGAGAAGGGGGACTTTGCCGACTTTACCGGCATTCCCTGCCCCGGGGGCTCGACATGACGACCACGAAGGAACTGCTCACGAAAATCACCGCGCTGCGCGGTCGACTCGAGCGCCTGCAACCGCCGAGTTTGGCCGTCGCCGAGAAGCCGCCGGCGGAGGCGGTCGAGGAGGAGCCGGCGGCCCCGACACGGTTGACGTTTCGGGCGGCCCAATTGCTCAAGAACGCACGCGTCCTCCTGGCGGAACTCAAAGATCTTGCCGACGAACCGGCGATGCAGAACGACGAATCGATCGCGTCGACATTGCAGCGCGAGGCGGCGGGGCTGTTGGATGTCGTCATGCGCAATCTGGCGGCGATCCCCGAAGGCGCGGCCGCCCAGCTGCGACATTGCGAAGGGTTGCAGAGCTGTCTGGCCGCGGCCCGCGACAAGGTGAGCATTCTTCAGCAGACCCTGGAGGAGGAACGCCGCGACGATCAGCAAGTCGAGATGCTGGCCACGCTCCTCCGGCGACTCGCGACGGGCGAAGAGATCGGC
>JBAXFO010000272.1:0-6380 GCA_037139885.1 Planctomycetota bacterium | reverse complement strand
CCCCCCTCGATTGCTAAGTTGCGCGCATGCCGACGGAATAGCCTTCTATGGGCAAATGACCCGCCCGGGCCGACCAGGCGCGGATTCCGCTGGGAGTTCGCGACGCAGCACGACGCGGAAAACATCATCCTGCACGAGGTGTTCGTTGTTATTCAAGATGAAAACGCCAAACATCACGCTCGCGGCCATGGTATTCGTGGGTGCATTGACCCCCACGACCTTCTTACGATCGGAAGAGCCGATCGCGGGCGCGGTCCTGGACGCGGCGAAGGTCCGATTCGGACTCGTCGTTCACGTCGGGGCCTCCGACGGTTCGCTGGCCGAGTCGCTCGCCAAAGACAATTCGGTGATCGTGCATGCGCTTGTCGGCGATTCGGAAACGGAAAGTCGGCTGCGGAAACGATTCGTGGCCTTGGGAATTCACGGACAAGCAACGGTCGGCCGATGGCAAGCCGACTTCGCGCTCCCTCTGGCGAACAGTGTGGCGTCGATCGTTGTGGCCGACCTCGATGCGGCAAAGGGGGTGACCCGTGAGGAAGTCATGCGCGTTTTGCGGCCGCTGGGCAAAGCGTATCTAAAGGCTGGCGGCCCATGGACGGTCGTCGAGAAACCGCGGTCGCGGCATGTCGACGACTGGGCTCAATACTTTCACGACGCCGCGATGAGCGATCGCTCGACGGACACCGAAGCAGGGCCCGCGCGGGGGCTTCAGTGGCAGACGGGCCCGCAGGATACGCACAGCGATGGCGTCCGCGTGATCGGCGATCTTGTCATTGGCCATGATTCGCAGGGACTTTGGGCGCGCGACGCGTTCAGCGGTCTGCCGCTCTGGCGGCGGCCGGGATTGCTCCCGGCGACGCGATTTGGCTTTTTGGCGGATGCCGAACGCGTCATCATCTATCCCGCAGGGCAAAAGGGGTATCCCGGCGTGCCGTCCCGCTGCCAGATCGCTCTCGACCTGCGCACCGGCAAGACCCTTCAAGAGTACACCGAGGGGCTGACGTTCGTTCTCCCCGAATTGCCGAAAGATCCCGCCGCGGCCAGCAAGGTTCGGCAGACTGCTGCGGACCGCGCCAAAGATTTTCAAGCACGCCTCGTCGATGGGGTCTTGATTCAGGTCTCCGGCTCCGAGATCGCCGTTCTCGATGTGAAAACCGGCAAACGGCTCTGGGGCGCGGAAGCTCCCGAAGAATTGGTATGGGGGCATCCCCTCGCAGCGGGCGACACTCTGTATGCCGTGCAAGGGGCTTGGGCGCGATCGGCAAGTTACACGCACTGGCCGATGACGCTCGTCGAGCGCGTCCTCGCCATGGATCTCAAGACCGGCAAACAGCAGTGGGTTTGGGAGTGGAAGAAGGAGATGCCGGCGTTCTTTGCCGCCCAGGCCAAGATTGACCCGGCCCTGCTCGAGAAGAACAAACAATTGGCGACGAATCTCGACCCGGCGGAACAACGCGTCGCCGCCGCCTACAACATGGCCCTCGATCAGGGCAAACTCGTCTTCGCGTTGCGGGCGGAATTCAAGAATCTCGTTCAGGACGGCGGTCTCGTTCGCCAGCTTGTGCTGGACGCCAAAAACGGCAAATTCATCGCGTATGGCCGAACTCCTGCCGACAAGGAGGACCGCCAGTTCAGCGCCATCGGGGGCGGCCATTCGGGATTTCGGGTGCTCCCCGTCGGTGGGCGTTGGTGGTTTCCGAATATCGTTGGCGTTTACGGCAGCGTCGACCCGGCCGCGCCCACGGATGCCGAGAAGTTCGACCGCGCTTACGCCAAACTCTTGCGTCCGGTTGGCTGCACGGTTTATCGGGCGTCGCCGAAATATCTGTTCGGTTCGCTGACGACCTACGCACTCGATGGCTCGGAAGTCCAGCAGACCAACGTCGCGCGGACGACATGCGATGTCGGTGCGTTTCCCGCGAACGGGATGACGTATATCACCCCCAATCACTGCTTCTGCATGCCCTATTTGCCGGGGCATAACGCGTTTCATCCCCAAAAGCCGAAGCCTGCCGACGATACGGATCGCCTCGCGGCCGGTTCGTCGAAACCGGCGCCGGCGGTCGCGCTGGTGGACGATTGGTGGCCCATGTATTTGCGAGACAATCGTCGGTCGTCGTGGAACGCCGCGAAAATCCCAGCAAAGCTCGAACCGATTTGGACCATCCGGCCCGCCCAACCGCTGGACGGTTTGATCGGCCAGGAGTGGACGAACCAGTGGCACGGTCAGGGTCCGGTGACGGGCGTCAGCGTTGCCGAGGGCGTCGCGGTCGTCGCCTTGACGGATCGTCAGCAGGTCGTCGCTTTCGATCCAGCGACGGGCGTGGAACGCTGGCGCACCGCTGTCGAAGGACGGATCGATTCGCAACCGACGATCCGTGGAGGCGCGATTTACGTTGGCACGCGGAGCGGATTTCTCTACGCGCTGCATCGCGACACGGGCGAACGAATTTGGACGTTCCGCGCGGCGCCTCGCCGTGAGCAGATCGTCGTCGATGGCCAACTGGAATCGCCTTGGCCGCTCTTTGGCACGGTGACTGCGGATGACGAAGGCATCTGGGCCGTGGCGGGACGGCATAACGATTGCGACGGCGGCCTCTGGTGGTGGCGACTCGATCCGGCGACGGGCCAAGTGCTCGCCAACGGTCGTCTCGGCCGCGATCAGCTTCGAGGCAGCACCGGTGGGACGGGCGCCATCGAGGGCGATCCCGAGTACCCGGTCGGCGCCAACTGTCCGCCCGTCACCGACGGCAAGCTGTTTCTGATGCCGAAGGTCTACTGTCGACGCGTGAATGGCCGACTCGAACCCATTGGCCTCGCCAAAGGAGCCAAAAAGTTTGACGAACACATGTTCTGGGCGAACGCTCATGCGCTGGGCATTCTAATGCCGGGGAACCAGGGACTGCTCAATCGCGTCGATACGCTGCACGGCTACCAGATGAGCCATTACAGTCACGTTCAGGGCCGCATGTTCGCGTATCGCGGCGACCAGTTCGTCTGCGTCGGCGCAACCGACGGAGCGATGCAGCACCGCGGCGGCAATCGCGCCTCGTGGGTCCGCGGCTTCGATCGCAAATCCGAACTCGAAACGATCGAAGTTCCCAATAAAAACAACCCGGAACAGCCGATCAAACGCGCCATCGGCGCAACCATGAAATGGGACAACCCAATGCCCCTGACTCGCGGCGCCGGCGCCGCGAGTCAGGGGCATTGGGTTGTCCCATTTCATGGTTGCGCCGATGGCGCGTTTGATCGGCTGTTCCGGGTTGTTTTTATTGGGAACTTCGATCGTTTCGAGTTCGGATTTGCGATCGAAGCCGCGGACCCACGAGGCGCGATTGCCGCCGCGGTGCTGCATCGCTCCGTCGGTTGCGCCGACGCAGACGAACTGGTCGCCGCGATACGCGAACATGCGGCCCTGAACGTGACTGTAATGGCTCATCTGGTAGCCGTGCAGCGTATCGACGCGATTGAGCAGTCCCTGGTTCCCCGGCATTAGAATGCCCAGCGCATGAGCGTTCGCCCAGAACATGTGTTCGTCAAACTTTTTGGCTCCTTTGGCGAGGCCAATGGGTTCGAGTCGGCCATTCACGCGTCGACAGTAGACCTTCGGCATCAGAAACAGCTTGCCGTCGGTGACGGGCGGACAGTTGGCGCCGACCGGGTACTCGGGATCGCCCTCGATGGCGCCCGTCCCACCGGTGCTGCCTCGAAGCTGATCGCGGCCGAGACGACCGTTGGCGAGCACTTGGCCCGTCGCCGGATCGAGTCGCCACCACCAGAGGCCGCCGTCGCAATCGTTATGCCGTCCCGCCACGGCCCAGATGCCTTCGTCATCCGCAGTCACCGTGCCAAAGAGCGGCCAAGGCGATTCCAGTTGGCCATCGACGACGATCTGCTCACGGCGAGGCGCCGCGCGGAACGTCCAAATTCGTTCGCCCGTGTCGCGATGCAGCGCGTAGAGAAATCCGCTCCGCGTGCCAACGTAAATCGCGCCTCCACGGATCGTCGGTTGCGAATCGATCCGTCCTTCGACAGCGGTGCGCCAGCGTTCCACGCCCGTCGCTGGATCGAAAGCGACGACCTGCTGACGATCCGTCAAGGCGACGACCGCGACGCCCTCGGCAACGCTGACGCCCGTCACCGGACCCTGACCGTGCCACTGGTTCGTCCACTCCTGGCCGATCAAACCGTCCAGCGGTTGGGCGGGCCGGATGGTCCAAATCGGTTCGAGCTTTGCTGGGATTTTCGCGGCGTTCCACGACGACCGACGATTGTCTCGCAAATACATGGGCCACCAATCGTCCACCAGCGCGACCGCCGGCGCCGGTTTCGACGAACCGGCCGCGAGGCGATCCGTATCGTCGGCAGGCTTCGGCTTTTGGGGATGAAACGCGTTATGCCCCGGCAAATAGGGCATGCAGAAGCAGTGATTGGGGGTGATATACGTCATCCCGTTCGCGGGAAACGCACCGACATCGCATGTCGTCCGCGCGACGTTGGTCTGCTGGACTTCCGAGCCATCGAGTGCGTAGGTCGTCAGCGAACCGAACAGATATTTCGGCGACGCCCGATAAACCGTGCAGCCAACCGGACGCAAGAGTTTGGCGTAAGCGCGGTCGAACTTCTCGGCATCCGTGGGCGCGGCCGGGTCGACGCTGCCGTAAACGCCAACGATATTCGGAAACCACCAACGCCCACCGACGGGGAGCACCCGAAATCCCGAATGGCCGCCCCCGATGGCGCTGAACTGGCGGTCCTCCTTGTCGGCAGGAGTTCGGCCATACGCGATGAATTTGCCGTTTTTGGCGTCCAGCACAAGCTGGCGAACGAGACCGCCGTCCTGAACGAGATTCTTGAATTCCGCCCGCAACGCGAAGACGAGTTTGCCCTGATCGAGGGCCATGTTGTAGGCGGCGGCGACGCGTTGTTCCGCCGGGTCGAGATTCGTCGCCAATTGTTTGTTCTTCTCGAGCAGGGCCGGGTCAATCTTGGCCTGGGCGGCAAAGAACGCCGGCATCTCCTTCTTCCACTCCCAAACCCACTGCTGTTTGCCGGTCTTGAGATCCATGGCGAGGACGCGCTCGACGAGCGTCATCGGCCAGTGCGTGTAACTTGCCGATCGCGCCCAAGCCCCTTGCACGGCATACAGAGTGTCGCCCGCTGCGAGGGGATGCCCCCATACCAATTCTTCGGGAGCTTCCGCGCCCCAGAGCCGTTTGCCGGTTTTCACATCGAGAACGGCGATCTCGGAGCCGGAGACCTGAATCAAGACCCCATCGACGAGGCGTGCTTGAAAATCTTTGGCGCGGTCCGCAGCAGTCTGCCGAACCTTGCTGGCCGCGGCGGGATCTTTCGGCAATTCGGGGAGAACGAACGTCAGCCCCTCGGTGTACTCTTGAAGGGTCTTGCCGGTGCGCAGGTCGAGAGCGATCTGGCAGCGGGACGGCACGCCGGGATACCCCTTTTGCCCTGCGGGATAGATGATGACGCGTTCGGCATCCGCCAAAAAGCCAAATCGCGTCGCCGGGAGCAATCCCGGCCGCCGCCAGAGCGGCAGACCGCTGAACGCGTCGCGCGCCCAAAGTCCCTGCGAATCATGGCCAATGACAAGATCGCCGATCACGCGGACGCCATCGCTGTGCGTATCCTGCGGGCCCGTCTGCCACTGAAGCCCCCGCGCGGGCCCTGCTTCGGTGTCCGTCGAGCGATCGCTCATCGCGGCGTCGTGAAAGTATTGAGCCCAGTCGTCGACATGCCGCGACCGCGGTTTCTCGACGACCGTCCATGGGCCGCCAGCCTTTAGATACGCTTTGCCCAGCGGCCGCAAAACGCGCATGACTTCCTCACGGGTCACCCCCTTTGCCGCATCGAGGTCGGCCACAACGATCGACGCCACACTGTTCGCCAGAGGGAGCGCGAAGTCGGCTTGCCATCGGCCGACCGTTGCTTGTCCGTGAATTCCCAAGGCCACGAATCGTTTCCGCAGCCGACTTTCCGTTTCCGAATCGCCGACAAGCGCATGCACGATCACCGAATTGTCTTTGGCGAGCGACTCGGCCAGCGAACCGTCGGAGGCCCCGACGTGAACGACGAGTCCGAATCGGACCTTCGCCGCGTCCAGGACCGCGCCCGCGATCGGCTCTTCCGATCGTAAGAAGGTCGTGGGGGTCAATGCACCCACGAATACCATGGCCGCGAGCGTGATGTTTGGCGTTTTCATCTTGAATAACAACGAACACCTCGTGCAGGATGATGTTTTCCGCGTCGTGCTGCGTCGCGAACTCCCAGCGGAATCCGCGCCTGGTCGGCCCGGGCGGGTCATTTGCCCATAGAAGGCTATTCCGTCGGCATGCGCGCAACTTAGCAATCGAGGGGGG
>JBAXFO010000271.1:0-6386 GCA_037139885.1 Planctomycetota bacterium | reverse complement strand
CGTTTGCAGTCGGCGGACTGCCGGCGCCGTCGACAAGAACGCCATTGGAAATCAGCGTGACGCCGTGGGCGATTTTCATGGCAGAGTCTCGAGTGATTCGAGGAAGTTCGACGTGGTACGCAGATAAAGTTCTGGGCACAGGGCATGAATCTGGTGGCCCACCGCGGGGAGATTCACGCGCACCGGATCGGCGAGGGCGCCTTCGAGGGCTGCGGCATCGTCTGGGGGGAGCATACCCCCGACGGCGACATCGCCAACCAGCACCAAAGCGGGACAGCGCACCTGAGCCGCGGCGGCGACGGGATCGAAACCGTCGAGCCAGCGTTTTTCGAGAACGGGGGTCAATACGGCCGCATCGAGGTCGCGCAGACAGCGGGCCAGAAATCGCAGGGACGCGGCATCGCGCAGGTCGCCCATGCGAAGGCCTCCCGGAAGCCGCACCTCGGCGAGAGCCAGGGCGACGTCACGCATGGTTCGGCTGCGGCCGCAGAGCGACTGCATCGCACGCCATTGGGCGGCATAAGGAGTGTCGTCGATCCTCGCCAAAAAGTTCGCCGAGGGAGGATCTTCGAGGACGATGGCGCGAACCTTGCCAGGCACCGCAGCCGCAACTCCCAGAGCGACCAGAGCCCCAAGGGAATGCCCGATGACGACCGCGGGCGCTTCGAGCGAACCGACCAAAGCGGCCGCATCCGCGATGTAGTCGGCAACCAAATAGCGATCCGCGCGCGCCGAGCCGCCATGGCCGCGATGGTCAACGGCGATGACGCGATTTCGCCCCGCCAGGCTGGTCAAGACGGGCGCGAAATCCTGCCAACGCCGCACGACGCCGTGCAGCAACACCACAAGCGGCCCGTGATCCGGTCCGATGGCGGCGTTGAGAGCGTGAGGACCGACCGGAAACGACTGTTCGGTAAACATCGGCATATGGGCCATGGGTTCGGCGGGGTTCCTGTTTCGCGAGCGACCCTTCACTTCTTCGGCGGCTGAGGCGGTAGAGCGAGAAGTTCCGGAGGGATGTCGACATTCGCGCCCGCCTCGGGAACGTCGAGCCCTGCGGACCAGAGGATGCCGTTGACGATCATGCGGCGAAAGCGGTCGTCCTGGAAATTCTTGTAGGGATGCCCGAGCGTGGTGCCGAACGATCGCCCCTTATCAGGACGTTCGTACGCCCAGCCGACGACCACATCGGTCCCCTTGCGCTCGCGAATCTCAAGAAGCGGCTTTGCGTCTTTTATTGTCGGATTGAGATAGATCTCGTCGTCGACTTCGAATTCCTTCCATCCCCGGCCAATCGGATGATCGGATTGCAAGAGCTTGAGCGGAGCCTTGGCCGAGCTCAAGCCGACGTTGCTCACCCACGTGGCGCCCGTGAACTTCAGCCAAAGGGGGCCCAGGCGATCGACGTTCTCTTTGCGAATGGACGACGCCCAGTGGATCGTGACCAATCCGACCCCCTTGCTGAGCGTCCGTTCGACCGCTTCGCGATCGGGACCGCCCAGCAAGTATTCCGCGGCCGGACTCGAATAGACGACGATCGCCTTGACGCCGTCCAAAATCTTCGCGTCTTTCGGCCAGCCCTTCGACACAATCGCTTCGACGTTTGGTGCGTTTTCGGCGCACCGCGCCAGCGCCCGGCTCGTGTGCAGATACATGTGGCTGCCATGCGGATGATCGGGATCGGCGCCGATGAAGAGAATCCGCGTCTTCGCAGGTTGGGCGAGCGCGGGTGCCGCAAGCCCGATGACGAAGAGGACAATCGAAGCGAATTTCATGAGGAAGACCCCTGGCCTTTGCGGAGCGTCGATTCGTTTCGTTCTACTCGATCGCGCAGGCAAAGCAAAGCGTCCGAGCGGATTCTACGAGTATGCGGCAGAGCGCTGACAGTACGCCCTTGTCGAGAAGGCGTACTGTCAGCGCTCTGCTGCGCAAAGCCGCGAACAACGTCACAGCGTGATGCGGCCGCCCTGGGCTTTGATGCTGCGCTGGGCGGCTTCGAGGATGCGGACGACGCGCAGGCCAGCTTCGCCGTCGGTGATCGGTTTTTGGCCGGTGCGAATGCATTCCGCGAAATGGCGTACGAGGTTCTGCAAAGGTTCGCCTTGTTCCACTTGCGGCGACCAGATATCGCCGGTGCGGTAATTGATCAGGATGCCGCGGCGGGCTTCGGTTTCGTTGACGGTGATGCCGCGATCGTAGATTTTGATCGGTTCCCAAAGATTCAGGTCGTTGTAAACGAGGCCCTTCTTGCTGCCGCCGATGATGAGATGGCGGATCTTCACGGGGCTGAGCCAGTTCAGGTGAAACGACGCGAGAAGGTTATTGCCGAAGTCGAGGTTCAAATAGCCGACGTCTTCGAGATCGGCGCCGGTATGGCTGGTGCCCATGGCGGAAACGCTTTTGGGGAGGCGGCCCAAAAGATGGTCGACGATGGAAAGATCGTGGGGCGCCAGATCCCAGAGGACGTTGATGTCGTTTTGAAAAAGTCCGAGGTTGATGCGCACGCTGTCGACGTAGTAAATATCGCCGAGCTCGCCGGCATCGATGAAGCTCTTGATCTTGCGGATGGCGGGGCTGAAGACATAAGTGTGATCGACCATCAATGTCCGTTTGTGCCGCTCGGCGAGGCGGATCAACTCCTCGGCGTCGCGAACGGCGAGCGTCATCGGCTTTTCGAGCAGCACGTGTTTGCCCGCTTTGAGCGCGGCGGCGGCGAGCGGGCTATGCGTGGCGGCGGGCGTGGCGATGGCGACGGCGTCGACATCGGGACTGGCGAGGACTTCGTCGAGTTCGGCGACGAGTTTCGCTTTCGGAGCGCCGGGAGCGCATTTCTGCAAGCGCGCCGGATCGCGGTCGCAGAGCATCACGACGGCCGTCTCCGGGCAGGCCATGAAGTTGCGAATCAGGTTCGGACCCCAATAGCCGCACCCGACGATGGCGATGCCGAGCGGGCGAGTGACATCGACTTTGGATTTCGCGGCCATCGAGCACCCATGGAGGACGGAAGTCGGCGAACCGCGTCGCATCAGCGACCGGGTGGCGAAAATCCACTGACCCGTTCGCGGGCGCGACGCGGCTCGCCTCATAAGAGAACTCTCCCAGCTTAAAGTCGCCGCGGACGCGTCTCAAGACAAGCTTGTCGATGACGGCAGGTTTTCCGGCGGCAATTTCAGAATCGCCGGCACGACCCGAATATCCGGAACGAGATGGTCCGGGTTCGCAGCGCGAAGATGCGCTTCGTCGCGAATTCCGGAGAGGACGGCGATCGTCCCCAGGCCGACGCGTTTGCCGGCTAGGACATCGGCTTCGGTGTCGCCGATCATCCAATGGGCTTCCGCGGGAAGGCGGTGGCGGGCGAGATAATCGCGAATGAGCCCGGCTTTCTGCAGATCGACGCGGTCGTTGCCCGGTTCGGAAAGGATCTCGTGGAACGGGAGCCGCAGCTCGAGAGAATCGAGTTGATCGAGCAAGGCGTCGCGGTGGGCGCGGGCCGTCACCATGACGAGCGTCGCGTGTCGGCCGAGATGTTGGAGACATGCGAGGGACCACGGCCAGACGCGATCGAATCGCAAATACGCCGATGTCTCGATCCGGGCGAGACGTTCGGGATTGTACGTCGCGGCGATGGCGGCGGCGCCGAGGTCTGCAAGGATATCGTTCTCGCCGCGGCGCGCGCGCTTTGCGGCCCAATAGCGGGCGGCGTCCATTCCTTCAACGCCGTGCGGACGCAAGAGCTCGCGATGCAGGGCGACGTAACGCGGCGCGACATCCAGCAGCGGGCCGTCGAGATCGAAGAAGAGGATCATGGCCGCCGTCCGCCGATGAAACCCGCGCCCCCCGTCACCAAAACGCGAACGCCTCGAAGGTTCATCGGCTCGGCCTCCCCGTATTGTCTACGAACACTTCCTGCCAGTAACGCGCCATCGCAACCAACGCCAGCGGCCCGTTCAGACCCGCACGTCCGCCAGCCGCAGCCCTTTGAGAGCCGATACGGCCGTGGTCGCGCCGCCGCCGGTGATCAAGATGCGAAACCGGTCCGGCACTGCCATGGCCCTCGGGCGAGATGTGGGTCGTGCCGACGATGTCGCCCGCATAACCGTTCTGTTGACAAAGCATAGCATACGCTTTGAGGTGTTGCCGCCGGTTTACGTTTGACCGAAAATTCGCCAGGCGCAGGCGACTCAGCGAGTGGATCGCAAAAGGTCGGACGCGACCGTTTCAGGAGCCGCGTTCATGTCGCGAGGTCACCCCCTATCTTTCCCGAGACGGTGCGGGGGCCGTGAACTCACGCTGGAGCGACGCAGGCGCGGAATGCATCGGCGACATAGGTGATCTGCTCTTCCGTCAATTCGGGAAACATCGGCAACGAGAGACAGTTGGCGAACAGCCGCTCGGCGATCGGAAAATCGCCGGGGCGATGGCGGAGATAGGCGTACGCGGGCTGGAACGGCACCAGCGTCGGATAGTGAATGCTCGTACCGATGCCGCGCTCGGCGAGAGCACGCTGCACCTGCTCCCTGGGTCGATCTTTGAGCAGCACGGAGAAGATGTGCCAGACATGCCCTTCGTCCGCGCGAGCCGCGGGCAGGACGACGTTCGGCAGATCGCCGAGCAATTCGCGGTAGCGGCGCGCATTGCGACGTCGGCCCGCATTCCAGCCGTCCAGATGAGGGAGTTTGGCGTCGAGAACAGCGCCTTGCACGCCTTCCATGCGAGCGTTGAAGCCGATCTCGACATGCTGATGCCGGGCCTTCTGGGCATGATCGCGCAGACTGCGGACGCGCTGGGCGATGGCGTCGTCGTTGGTCACGATGCACCCCCCTTCGCCGAAGCAGCCGAGATTCTTCCCGGGATAAAAGCTGAAGCAGCCGACTCTGCCAATGCCGCCGACGCGCTGGCCTCGGTAATACGCCCCATGGGCCTGGGCGGCGTCTTCGATGAGAACGAGCCCGCGCTCCGCCGCGATGGCTTGCATCGGCGCGAGATCCGCAGTCTGCCCGTAAAGGTGCACTGGCAGAATCGCCCGCGTTCGCGGCGTGATCGCCTTCTCGATCAAGGCGGGATCGAGCGTATAGGTAACGGGATCGATGTCGACGTAAACCGGCTTCGCGCCGACGTAGCTGAGCGCCCAGCTGGTGCTGATCCACGTCGCCGGCGTGGTGATGACCTCCGCATCCGCTCCGATCTCGCAAGCGATCAACGCCATCTGCAAAGCCGACGTGCCGTTGTTCAGCCCGACGCAGTGTTTCACGCCGACATAGCGTGCGAAGTTCGCTTCGAAGCGCTCGACCCCTGGTCCGAGGACAAACTGCGCCTCCCGCATCACCGGTTCAAGCGAGGCTTGGATCTCATTCCAGATCGAGGCATTTTGGGCTTTGAGATTCAAGAAGGGGATTTGCATGATGAGTCCTTAAAGTCGCCCGGCAAGGAAAGCCGCCGGTTCGGACCGCTTCGATTCTACCCCACACGCCCCCGCCTTCGCCAAGAAGTTGGCGAACTTTTGACGTGCCGGAGACGATTCGTTCGTGACGAGCGGGAGGATTGCGCCGGATGTAATGTCCGGCGCAATCCCCCCGCTCGATCACAGTGCGCGATTCGCCGGTAGCCGCGTTCGCCAAGAACGCGGGTAAATATCCGGTCGCCGGTCGGTTCACCCGCGTTCTGGCGCACGCGGCTTCGGAGACATTGCGCACGTCTATTTCGTTAGGGACGAACTTCCAGCGTCAACGTCGCGGTGAACGAGGTGAAGTCGTAATCTTGGAGCGCCACGCCGGCGGCCGGCTCGCGGACGTTGACTTTGAGCGCCCAGATTCCGGGCCGTTCGAGCTTCAGTTGGGCCACGCCGTTCGCGTCGGTCAGGAATGATGTTTTGTCGACTTTATCCGACGCCAACGCGACAAAAGCCGCATCGACATTCGCCTTCGCAAGCGGCTGTCCGTTGAGAAATACTTGACACGACAGGGCGTTGCCGGTCTTCCGCCGCCTGACCGACGTGCATGGCGAAGTGATCCACGAAATTCTGAGCTAGGATTTTCGGAACCTGACGAAACCTGTCGGGTATGTTGAGCGGAGCGAAGCCCACCAAAGCCAGCCGCGGCTGCGTGTCATTTCAATGTCCAACCTACGGAGTTTCCACGCGTTCCCCCGTCGCTCGGCTCACTTTACAAGTTTCTCGCTCGCTCCGTTGTCCGTTTCGAGAGACGCGAGCTAACATGACTTCGATCGCAAGCCGCGATTGATTCTCCTCCGATAGCCCAAACAAAAGGAACATTCCATGAGCGTCCCCTTCAAGGCGTTTGCCGCTCACGCCCCCGCCGCCGAGTTGAAGCCTTTCTCGTTCGACCCGGGCCCCCTAGCCGCCGACGGCGTCGAGATCGATGTGCAAT
>JBAXFO010000270.1:0-6404 GCA_037139885.1 Planctomycetota bacterium | reverse complement strand
GCATGATCGTCGGCGGCGATTATCGCGATCCTGAAACGGTCGGCGCGAACGCAGCGCTGACCGCAGACGCCGGGAGAACTTGGACGCTTCTGGGGAAACGACTCCCCTATTGCTCAGCCGTCGCATGGGCCAAAGACCGCTGGATCGCGGTCGGTCCGTCCGGTTCTTTTTCGTCTGCGGACGACGGCAAGACCTGGAATCCCCTCGACCGCGAAGCATCCAACAGTGTCGCATGCACGGCCCAAGGGGATGGGTGGGTTGTTGGCCCCAAAGGCCGGATCGCGAAGTTGGCGAAATAGCGGCCCGACGGCGCGATGTCGCCGACTTAAATGTCCAGCGCTTCCGTCGAGTCGCCGAACCGCTCTTGGGGCAGACCCATGCCGGCGGAAATCGACATCAATAGGCTGGAGAATTTGCGGTTTCGGCTCCGTTCGAAATCGAGGCTGCGGCCTGTTCGGAAGGAGCCGCCGAGTCCGCCTGCCATGAGGAGAGGCACTCGTTCGGTGGTGTGGGCGGTCCATTGTTCGTTGGCGATCACGATGCACGAGTTGTCGAGCACGGTGCCGTCGCCTTCTTGAATGGCGGCCAACCGGCCGACCAGGTAGGCGTATTGCTCGACCCAGAAGCGGCTGATCGACGCGAATTCGCGTCCCTGCCAGTTGTGCGAGTAGCCGTGGTGAACGCCTTGCAAACCGAGGAAGGGGTAGGCCTGACCCGAGAGGTTGTTCGTCAAGAGCATCGTCGCGATGCGCGTGCGATCGGTTTGAAACGCCAGAGCGATGATGTCGCACATGAGCCGGGCGTGCGTGTCGAGGCGAGCGGGCAAGCCGTTGGCGGGGCGTTGCGCGCGAATCGCTTCGTTGGCGCCGGCGCCTTCATTCGTTTGCAGCCGCGTGAGCCGGCTTTCGACTTCGCGGATGCTGTTGGCGTATTCTTCGATCCGCGCCCGATCCGATCGGGAGACATTGCGCGTCACGTCGCGAAGTTGCTCGTGCACATGATCAAGCACGCTCGCATGCGTTCGGTTGCGGCTTTCGAAAAGGCTGTCGAACGCGAGCGAAGGATAAAGCTCCGCCGGCACGGGAGCCACGGGGGAGCTCCACGAAACGTGCGACGCATACATCATCGAGTAGCCCGATTCGTGGAACCCGCTGACCGGGCGTTCGCACGCCAGAACCAGGCTCGGCAGCGCCGTGGCGTCCCCGATGCGTCGGGCCAGCAACTGATCGAGGCTGGCGGCGGCGCGAATCTCGCGACCGCCGTTGGGATGATTGCCGCTCAGGATGCCCGCCGCTCCCTTGGCGTGGCCATCGCACACGCCCCCCGGATGCTTGAGGCCATGGATGAAATTGACCTTCTCCTTGACGCGGTCCAGCGAGGCGAACGCGGGCCCGAGTTCCAGAGTCGCGCCTTCCCCACGCGACCACCATTCCGGCGGATGAATGCCGTCGCCGAAGAACATGAACGCGAAACGCTTGGGCCGCGCATTGTTCGCGGGGCGAGCGTCCGCTGCGGCGCCGATCGATTCGAGCCACGGCAGCGCGACCGTCGCCCCGATGCCCTTCAGAACCGTGCGTCGGGAAATGTCTCGGGAACTCATGAATGACTCCTGGGCGAATTAAGGTGACGCCAGACGATTTCTTGGGTCAAAAGGGATCTTCGGTCACGGCGACGCGGTGACGAAATCCCGGCCCCGTTGTTGACGAAACTGAGGACTTAACACGATCGTCTCGAACAGAACGGAGAAACGCCGCTCGGAACGCAGCTTGTTCTCCATCTCCTCGAGCAAAGATTGATCCGACAGCATCACCGAGCGGCCGAGGGCGTAACCCAAGACCTTGCGGCAAAGATTTCGTTCGAATTCTTGCAGGCGGCTTGTCTCGACATAGTCGATCAAGCCGCCGATGCCGTCCACGTTTTTGCCGGCGTTCTTGTCGCCGGGTAAAGAGCCAACGGCTTGAATCGCGCGGCCGGCGAGATCCTTCGTCCGCGACCGACCGATGGCGTCAAAGCCTTCCATCGTCAGGCCCAGGCCATCGAAGTGGACATGGCACATCGCGCATTGCCGCTGCGTCGTGTGGAGGGCGAGCAATTCGCGAACGGTCTTTGTGGCCTCTTTCTCCGTCTTGGGCAGTTCCCCCACATCCGCCGGCGGCGGCGGGAAATGTTGGCCGAGCAAATGATGCACAACCCAAAAACCCCGTTTAACAGGACTTGTGCGCTGCCCCGCGGAGTTCTTCGTCAGAATCACTGGCATGCCGAACAATCCCCCGCGCCCGGCGCTCCTCAGTCCCTCGACGCGGTACCAATCGGCTTTCGGATCCGTCGGCGCCGACAGTCCACGGCGTTTAAGATCGTCCGCTCGCTTCGCGCGGAATTGCTCCTCGATCGGACCGCCGTAATATTTGGCGAGCGTCTCGTTGACGAATGTCGCATCGCGGTGAAGCAGTTCATTCAGAGGCTGGTCGTTTTGAATCAAGTGTGTGATCAGTCGGGTCGGTTCCTCGAACATCGCTTTGCGGAGGGCCGCGTCGTAGCCGGGGAACGTTCCGGCGGGAACTGGGTCGGTCGACAGGAAATCGCGATAGCGCAACCATTGCCCGAAGAATTCGCGGGCGAACGATTCCGACTTCGGATCTTTCATCATGCGCCGCACATGAGCCCGGAGCATGGTTTCGTCTTGCAATTTGCCGTCGCGGGCCGACTTGAGCAATTCTTCATCGGGCAACGACGACCACAGAAAATAGCTTAGACGCCGCGCGAGCATGTCGTCGGCCAGCGGATGGTTGCCTTTGCCGGCCGCCGCCGTGGGGATGCGGTAGAAGAAGTGCGGGGACATGAGCACGGCGGTGAAGGCTCCGCGCAGCGACTCTTCGATGCCGCCGCCTTGTTTCCGAAAGCGTTGATACAGATTTCGCAGGCCCGCCGCCTCTTCGGGCCGCAGCGGTCGGCAATACGCCTTCTGAGCGAGCCGCTCCAGGTCGACGAGCGCCGGCTCCTCGGCCCGCTGCAGCGTTTGTTTGTAATCGGCCAGACCGGCCCGAACCTCCTGGAAAAACCCGTGAATCATGTCGAATTGCGGGTTGGAGTTCTCCGGTTTTATCTCGTCGGCGACGAGTTTGACGCCGAGCCGTTCCAGATACATCCGCTCGAATTTGGAGAGAAGTTCTTCACCGACGAGCAAAGGGTCGTCGGAACTCAAGTAATCGAATTTTTTGTCCGTCAGCACATGCCGCTCGGCTCGCTCGAACCAGACGAAACCGCGCAGCAACGTTTCGGTGCGCTGCGTCACGAAGTCGAGTTCTTTCCACAGACGGTTCAGCTCGGCCCGTTCCGCATCGGTGAGAACCTTTTCAACGAGCGGCTGATCGTCCCTGAAGAGTCCTTCGACGAGATGGAAACCGGCCGCCAAGCCGCGGCTATCGTTGACGTAGAAAAAGCGATTCGGAAACGCCGCACAAAAGCGTTCGCCCGACGCGGCGATGTCCTTCGCCAGCCGGCTCGCGGGGGAAATGAGCATCTCGGCCCCGAAGGTCGTTTCCGGGCGTTTGCCGATCGCGTGTTGAACGTAAACCGCGGTCTCAGGGGAAACCTTGATGTCGAGCTCGCACTCGATGAGCAACTGCCGTCCTTGAAGCGCCGCCACGGCCGTCGCGCTCAGCGGGATCTCCAGAACGCTCGGCGCCTTAATGGCGAACGCATCCGCATCGAGCACGCCGCCGTTCGGATGTTTGCCGAACGCCAGGCGTTTGGCGACTTCGGGGGCCTCGCGCTCCAGCACGGCCCGGAGCGTTTCCACGCCCTGGCTTTCGATCTCTTTTTTGTTCTGCGTGAAATTGTCCGATTTCGTGAAGACGGAACGGGGAATGACGATCACGCCATCGGGCAAGTTCGGGAACGCGGTATCGATTCGCAGATAGAACGTTGTCTCCGAAGGTTTCTCGCCCTTCTTCGTCTGCAACCGACCAAATTTGGCCATCTGCCGTGTCTTGAAACTCTCCGCGTCAAACTTGTCGCGAGCGGTCGCCACCTTGGTTCGCAGAGCAAGGTGCTTGATCGGCCAATTTCCAGCACCGGGGACAATCAACGCCGGCTCGCGCTGACAAAGCCGAGTCTGCACGTAGGCGATGTATCGCTCCAGTTCGCGCATCTCTTGCGGAACCGCGATATCGTTCGTCGGCGCCGGCAATGCATCCCACTTGGCTCCGATCTGCTGCAAATAGCCCGATCCCGTTTTCGCGTCGTCGAGAGTCTTCGCGACGAGAGCGAGATACGTTGCGCTCAATTTGCGGCGAGCGGCCCAGGTCTCGATCGACACGTCGCGCTCGGCCGCGGCGCGATGGCGATACCGCCACGCGGCTTCGGTGTAGTCGCTGGTGCGCACGGCATGGCTGCGGTAGAAGTCGATGATCGCCTGTTCGGTGAGCTTTTTGCGCTCGTTGTACGATGTCACGTGAAAGGGGGCGAAGGCGATTCCGTTGGGCTTCAACACGAGATGTTCCGAGACGAACTGGGCCGCCCCGAGATATTTGTTAAGTAAGGTGGGCGTCATTCCGAGCGCTTCGCCCGTGTTGTCGAACCCTTCGCCGCCGGCTGGATCGACAGGGAACTCTGCGGTCGCCCGAATCGGCACGCCCGTGAGATCGCGAATCGACAAGTCGTACTCGGTGTTGGAAAGGCGCCGAGGCGGCACGACGCCGGGATCCCCCGCGGTCTTTTTCGCTTCGACGAGAAGGATGGCCTCGATCGCGTTGATGGCGGCGTTTCGCTCTTCAAGCGTCGGCTGCGGACTGTCGCTCGGAGGCATTTGGCCTTTGCGAACGAATTCGACGACCTCGTGCCAGCGACGAAAATCGCTCGTGACATCGCGGTCCCGAGTAAAGCGGGTAAGATCCAGGTCGCCCTTGGCCTTCTCCTTATTGTGGCAGTTGTAGCAATATTTCTTCGTGAACGTCTCGACCCGTTCCTGAAAAACGTCGGCCCGCACCGTCGCTGGCGACGCAGCGCCGAAAGCCATCAACGCGAGCAAGGCCGTCGAGCGCCAATTGGGTCTTCGCAGTCTCACGATTTTCATACTCCAGCGATCGATCCGTTTGGAAAGCCCGTCGTCCGGAGGGGGACAAGGACTTCGCAACGGCCTTTGAGATCCGTCGGCGGCCGACAGGCAGGCACGCGCCGAGGAAGGAGGAAGGATTCCTTTTCGAAGATATCCGCCGTGCCTCTTTCTTTCAATCGGAATCCTCAAAGAAATGCGATCGAAGTGTCTCAACGTCCGTAGCCGACAGCGCCGCGGCATCCGATTTGCCCACCCACCGAGGTACTCTTCCCATCGACATCGCAAGAGGTGAAGCATGAGCGAGCCAACCCGTGAAGATCTGGACCGTTCGGCGGGTGTCGTCTTGATGGAATTCGGCGCCTCTTGGTGCGGCCACTGCCAGTCGTTGCGCCGGGATGTCGACGCGCTGGTTCAATCGGTTCCGCATCTTCGCCATATCCTTGTCGAAGACGGGCCCGGCCAACCGCTCGGCCGTTCCTTCCACGTCAAGCTCTGGCCGACATTCGTATTCTTGCTCGATGGCCAACCTCAGGCGCGTCTTGTCCGACCCTCCAAGAACGACCTGCGGGCTGAGTTTGCGCAGTTGGCGCGCCGCTCCGCCGGTGACAAAATCTGACAGCCTCTGTCCGATCCGAGGCCTGGGTTCAATCTTTGGATGACATGCTGAGCGCGTAGTTTTTCGCGATCCGCAACAAGCGGACGATCAGTTCGAACGACGCCCACCAAGTCTTGTTTTCCCGCTCGAAGGTCAGTTCGGGCCTTTTGACCCACTGAAGCGATGATTGTGCCGAGACCGTGTTAAGTAGAAATAAAGCAAGAGTCGCAAGAATGATCTTTCGCATGACGCATTCTTCCAGGGAAACGAATATCGGCCGGAAGGGGAAGTCGATTCGCATGACCGCTCGCTGCGGTTGATTGGATCGATCCGGATGATCGGCAACCCAACGTTGCAGGCGTATTTTGAATTTTCGAGAGAACGGCTGGCGGCGGAGCAGTTCCGAATCGACGAGCCGCGATAGCAAAAAGTTGGCCCCCTCCGATGCCAGCGCGAGGGGGCCAATTGAGGTGAGGTTGCGTCGGGCGCCCGAAGGCGGATGACGCTCTAAAACAATTGTTCGATGGCGTTGCCGCCGCGTTCGACGAGGCGAATGGGACGGTTATCGCGAGTGGTGAACTGCTTGTCGGGATCGATGCCGAGGATGCGACAGAGGGTGACCATGTAGTCGGCGGGACTGATCGGCCGTTCGGCGACGGTGTCGCCGCGGTCGCTGGAGCGGCCGACAACTTGTCCGGAGCGAATGCCGCCGCCTGCGAGCACGGTGCTGTACACATTGCCCCAATGATCGCG
>JBAXFO010000269.1:0-6420 GCA_037139885.1 Planctomycetota bacterium | reverse complement strand
TGACTGAGCCAAGTCTCAGCTACGTAAAGAGACTGTACTCGATATTTCCCCCAACCCAAGACAGTTCTGGTTAATACAATTCTGTTGTCTAATCGTGAATGACTTGGCCGAATGCGCGGCGGCGCCGCGCCTCGAATCCGCGTGGTTGGCTTGCCCGGTTGACGTGGGAATCATTGCAGAGCGGGAAGCAGCACCGTGAACTCGGCTCCTTTGCCGAGGCCCTCGCTTTTGGCGTGGACGGAGCCGCCGTGAATTTCCACCAGGCGGCGCACGAGAGCGAGGCCGATGCCGAGTCCGCCTTGCGAACGATTGACGGTGCGGTCCATTTGCGTGAAGAGATCGAAGACTTGGCGCAGTAGATCGGCGGCGATGCCGACGCCCGTATCGCGTACGCGGATGGCGACCATTTCTCCCTCGCGGCGGCACGTCAGCTCGACGCTGCCGCCGGCGTCGGTGAATTTGGCGGCGTTGTTCAAAAGATTCGAGAGGACCTGCGCGAGTCGCATGCGATCGCCGTTGACGGAGACCGGTTGCTCGGGCGGGACGACGGTCAACGTGACACGCGCTTGATCGAGGTTCGGCCGACTGATTTCGATGGCGGCTTCCATAACCGACGCGATGTCGACTTTTTCGATGCTCAGACGCAACTTGCCGCGTGTGACGCGGGAGACGTCGAGAAGATCGTCGACGAGGCGAACGAGTTGGCCGACTTGCCGTTCCATGATGGCGCGGGCGCGGTCGATGGTGTCGGGCTTGTGGCTGCCCAGACGCATGATTTCGATGGCGTTGCGGATCGGGGCGAGGGGATTGCGCAGTTCATGGGCGAGGGTGGCCAGGAATTCGTCCTTTTTCAGATCGGCGACGCGGAGCGCTTCGTTGGCTTCCGCAAGTTCGCGAGTGCGTTCGGCGACTTTGCCTTCGAGTTCCGCCTCGTAGCGTTTCTTCTGGAGCGCGAAGCGGATCGAGCGTTCGAGGAGCGTGGCGTCGATGCGGCTCTTCTCGAGGAAGTCGGCCGCGCCGGCTTCCACGGCGGCGCGAACAACGTCGTTATCGGTTTGGCCCGTCAAGAGAATGACGGGGCCGACGCCGCCGCGGCGCCGAGCCTCGTTCAGAAGGTCGACGCCGGTTTTGGCGCCGAGCTGATAGTCGAGAATATAAACGTCGTGTTCGTTTCGGCAGATGGCTTCGAGCCCATCTGCAAACGTGGAAACCCAGTCGAGATGATGCCGATGGTTCGGCATCTCATCGAGCAGGTCTTTCGTGAGAAAATACTCGTCGCGATCGTCGTCGACGAGCAGAATCCGCACGATGCGATCATTCTGCGTCGTCGCCATTGGCGGGCAACTCCACGATTTCGAGCCAGTATTTGCCCAGGGTCCGCACCACGTCGACCAAAGCGTCGAAGGTCACCGGTTTCGCGATGTAGGAGGCGGCCGAAAGTTTATACGTTCGCACAATGTCGGCTTCCGCCTTCGAGGTCGTCATGATGATGACGCGAATCGAGCGGAAACGCGGGTCGGCCTTGAGCTCTGCGAGAGCTTCCCGACCATCTTTACGCGGCATATTGAGGTCGAGCAAGATCAAGCCCGGGGTCGGCGAACTCGCCGGATCGGCGAACTTGCCGCGGCGATTGAGGTAATCGAGCAACTCCTGCCCGTCTTCAACGAAGCGGAGATCGTTCATCAGCTTCGCCTCTTCGAACGCATCCTTGGTCAAGGCGCGATCGTCGGCATCGTCGTCGGCCATCAAGATCGTGACGGGTTTGGCTTTTTTATTTGGGGTCAAATTCAACGGTCCTTTTGACATACGACGCACGCCTGACAGGCGATCGACCATATGGGAATTCTATCGGATTCGGCGCCGGCCCGTTGGCGAACGCAAAACGCTCGAATCAAGTCGGCACGACAAACTTCGTCGGCGGAGCCTCGGGCAAATCGACATAAAAGGTCGCGCCGATTCCCTGTTGCCCCCGCGCATGAATGGCGCCGCTATGTCGCTCCACGATCTTGCGACAGATGGCCAGACCGATGCCCGTTCCCGTGTACTGGTCGCGGCCGTGCAAGCGTTGGAACAATTCGAAGATGCGCCGTTCGTGAACTTGATCGAAACCGATTCCCCGGTCGGCGAACGACAGGCGCCATCCGGGGAAGCCCGGCGGCGGCGGATCCGCGTCCGCGGCAAGGTTCGCCAGAGGAACCGCATCGATCGTGATGTGGGGAGGTTCGCCGGGTTTCGCGAATTTGAGGGCGTTGCCGATGAGATTTTGCAGAAGCTGCCGCATCTGCAACGGATCGGCGGCGACCATCGGGAGCGGTTTCGCTTCGACGTGTCCTTGAGCTTGCGCGAGGGTCGATTCGAGGTCGGCCAGGACTTCCGCGAGGGTCACATTGAGATCGACCGTGACATAAGGCCGCATCGTGCTGGCGACACGCGAGAAGGTCAGCAAATCGTCGATTAAGGTGCGCATGCGCGTGGCGGCGACAAGCACGCGATCGAGATAACCGCGGCCGACATCGTCGAGCTGTTCGCGGTTTTTGCGGAGCAAGCGATCGCCGAACGCTTGAATCTTGCGGAGGGGTTCCTGAAGATCGTGCGACGCGACATAAGCGAATTTCTCGAGTTCTTCATTGCTGCGCCGCAGTTCGGTGGCCGTGGCGGTGGCGCGATCTTCGGCGCGGATGCGTTCCAGAATCTCTTCCTGAAGAATATTGTTCGTGCGGCGCAGTTCCTGCGTTTGCAAGCGGACCGCCTGATCGAGCGCTTCGGCGCGATCCTTTTGGTCTTGAACGTCGGCGAGCGAACCAACCCAGCTTTGCAGACTCCCCTTGCGCGTGCGCACCGGAACGATCGCGCAGCGATGCCAACGGTACGATAGATCGGCGCCGCGGCGGACGCGGATCTCGTGAAGATAAAGATCGTGGCTGCCGCCGTCGGCTTTCGCCCAAATGCCATTTAACCAGTCGACATCTTCGGGGTGAACGGCGGTCAGCCAGTGAGCGAGTCCCTCGGCATCGACCTCAAGACCCGTGTAGGCGCGCCAGTTTTTGTTGAAGAACACGACAGCTCCATCGGGGTTGGCGATCCAGATATGCACGGGCACGGTTTCCGTAAGAAGGCGGAAACGTTCGGCGCTCACGCGAGCAGCCTCGGCCTGAGCCTTGAAAGCGCTCTCCGCCTCGCGCCGGCGCCCGAGTTCTTGCCAGACGAAGTAAATCGAAATGGCGGCAATGGCCAAGCTCAGCGCCGTGCCGATGATGCCGGTGACAATGGCCTGACGGTAACGATCGTGAGCCACTTGAATTCGTGTGGCGAGAAGCTCGTCTTCCGCGGAGACCAAGACGCCGACGACTTCGCGCATCTTTTGCATGATCGCCTTGCCGCGGCCCGACTTGATCGATTCGCGCGCCGCCGGCGCGCCCTTATCGAAAGAGAGGGACTGCGTTTCTTTTAGAAACTCTTGATGACGATCGTGCAGGGCGCGCAGTTTGGCGACTTCGCCCTGTTGAGCGGGATTGTCGATCGTTAGATCAGCGAGCGATTGAAACTCATCATCGATGCGTTCCCGGGCCAAGTGATACGCCTTGAGGAATTCAGCGTTCTCGGAAATGACGAAGCCCCGCATTCCCGATTCGGAATCGACGAAGCTGCTGAGCAGCGAATTGACCCTCGCTTTCACGGCATGGGTATGGGCGATCCACTTGTCATTATCGATAAGGACTTGCACGTTGTAGAACTTCATGGCGGCGTTCGCGATCACCGCCACCAGCATGAGGACGCCGCAAACAACGAGCAAGACGTTCCGCGAACCGTGCATTCAAGAGACTCTCAGAATCCGACGAGGCATCTGGGGAGGTTGCGAGCCTGACCTACTTTTTCTTTAAAACGGCCGAATTGACCAGCGGCGCGAGGCGCTCCAAGCGATGCAAACGTCCCTGGCATTGTGGCAACAAACGCGACCCAACGAGATGGCGGACATCGTCGGGCAGATCGGGATTGCCCAGCGCCGAGCGGTAGGTCGACTCGCCAAAACGCTCGCCACGTTTGAGGGCGGCCAGCAGTCCGAAGTCCCCAATCAAAGCCGCCATACCGGTCACGGCGGCGGTAAAATATCCCCACACGCTCGGATTCGCAGGCGGAGAATCTTGGCGCTCCCGCACAAACCGCCCGAGGGAACAGGCCGCGCTTTGGTGCTCATCGCGAATCGATTCCAGTTCGGCATGCACGCTGGGATTGGGCAGGTTGCGAATTGCTTGATTGTAGGACTCGACCGCCGCCAGTTCAGCGCGTAACATGCCGTTGAGAGCCTTCGCGTCGTAGATTTCTGTAGAAAACGGTTGCGTACTCATGAGCATGGTCCTTCTCAAGCAGAGTCGCGACAGCATGCGGCTCGCGCTGCAGTATCTAGGCAACTTCTGAGCCAATCGCGACTTTCTCGCAATTCCCTTGTTTCTGCGCTGGGAATGGAGGCAAACGGCATACTCTGCGCAGCGATCTGCCTGTCGTTGGCACAGCGGTTGCAAGAGACCGTACCGTACGTTTCCTTGTGAGTTCTTGATGGAGTCGAATGATGCGTGCGAGCGATGTCACCGTGATGACGCAACCCGCGTCCCCTGTGGAGTGGAATGGCGCCGTGCAACGGATTCTCATCGTCGAGGATCTTGCCGATTCGCGGACCTCGCTTCAAGAACTCTTTACGATGGCGTTGGGCCTCGAGGTCGACACCGCCGAGAACGGTCTCGAAGCGCTCGAGATGCTCGAGCAACGCCCCTATAGTCTTGTCGTCACCGACTTACGGATGCCGAAAATGGACGGGATGAAGCTCATCGAAGAGATTCAGGCCCGCAAGCTTCCCGTGACGATTGTCGTCACCACCGGGCACGGCGGCGTCAATGACGCCGTCAAGGCGATGCGCATGGGAGCGTACGACTTCCTCACCAAGCCGCCCGATCCGCAGCATCTCTGTTTACTCGTGCAACGTGCTTTGCGCGAACGCGGCCTGCTCGACGAAGTCGCCGCCCTACGCCAGAAACTCGCACACGGACACTCGTTTCAGAATGTCATTAGTAAGTGCCCGCAAATGCACGACCTGTTCGAACTCATCGGGCATGTCGCGGAATCGAACTCGACCATACTCATCACCGGCGAGACGGGCACCGGCAAAGAACAATTCGCTCGAGCGATTCATCAGGCGTCGAAACTGCATCGCGAAGGCAAATTCGTGGCGATCAATTGTGCGGCCGTTCCCGAGTCGCTGCTCGAGAGCGAACTCTTCGGGCACGAAAAGGGGTCGTTCACCGGCGCCGTCGGCCAGCGTGTCGGTCGCTTCGAGCAAGCCAGCGGCGGCACGATCTTCCTCGATGAAATCGGCGACGTGCCGTTGGCCATGCAAGTGAAGTTGCTCCGTGTTTTGCAGGAGCGGGAATTCGAACGCGTCGGCGGGTCGGAGACGATCGACGTCGATGTCCGCGTGATCGCGGCCACGCATCAGTCGCTCGAAAAGATGGTCAAGGCGGGCAAATTTCGCGAAGACCTCTTCTATCGGCTCAACGTCATCCGCCTCGATATACCGCCGCTGCGGAATCGGCGCGAAGACATTCCGGTGTTGGCGACGCACTTTACGCAAAAGTACGCGCGCTCGCCCGCCACGCCGCCGAGCATCAGTCCCGACGCGATGTCGTTGTTCCTCAATTTCGAATGGCCCGGCAATGTCCGTCAGTTGGAAAACGCCATCGAACGGGCTTGCGTGACGGCTCGCGACGGCACCATCGAACCCAAACATCTGCCGCCGGATCTCGTTTCACCGGCCACGGCGGGGAAAGGAATGATGGCGATCGATTTAGCGCGGCCTCTTCCCGAGTTGCTGCACGAACTCACCGCCTCATTCGAGAAGCGATACTTGGAAAAAGCTCTACGAAAAACGCGCGGACATGTCGGACGGTGCGCCAAGATTACAGGTCTGTCGCGCCGCAGCGTGACCGACAAGATTTCGCACTATGAGATCGACAAAAGCCAATTTAAAAGCGACTGACGCGTTGCTCGTCGTCGTCATTTTTCGCGAAGCTCGCCACTCACAAGGGGCGGGCTTTTTTGTTGCGCCGGTACCGATAAAGCGGCAGACATCTTCTCATGTCAGCGCGACACACCGAGCGCATTCGGACGCCTGCGGAGCGAATTCACCAGGAATTCGCGAGATTGGGTCCCACTTCTAAAATTGGCACACCGCTTGCCTAAGTAACGACAGGATTATCAGCTTACAAGGAGTGCGCCTGTGCCCCGATCTTCTGCGAATACCCAATGGCAACATTCGATCGTGGTGCTTGCCGGCACGGTGATCGCGGCGGCGGTCGTATCCACGCTCTATTGGGCTCAGATCGTCTTCGTACCCGTGGCCCTCGCGGTGCTGGCGACGTTCTTGCTGAC
>JBAXFO010000268.1:0-6421 GCA_037139885.1 Planctomycetota bacterium | reverse complement strand
CCCCAAAGCCGCGATCTCATTCGCCTTGAACCCGAGCATGTTCCCCGCCAGCAACGACTACATCGAAATCGACACCCCCCGCTTCAGCGGCATCAAACTGCCATTCCTTTCCGCCGACCCCAAAAACGCCAAAATCATGGGCCCGGGCATCAAAGGCGTGACTCCCGCGAAATAGTCAGCTCCACTGCAGCGACTGCGGCTCTTAAGCTTAAAGTGTAATTTCCTCTGTAAAGACCCCGAACCTCTCACCCACTTAAGCGGACCCAACCTGACATAGAATACGGAGAATCTGCGCGATCGGTCCGCGACGGCCTTCTCGGACGCGAAGAAAAAGAGAAGCCGGTTATTACGGGGATCAAGGTGACGAACCGACGGCGGAGAATTGACGAGACTCTCATAGAGGCCACGAAATGGTTACCGCTGTAGGTCTGCTCACGCGAGGTTTCTTTCCCCGGGAACTGCCGCCAGCGTTCACCACCGAGGCTTTCGGTAAGTTCGTTGACAAATCCCGATCATCGCTGCCAAGTCCCACCAAGAAAATCTGGACCAAATGCGTCGTACATAATTCATCCCGACCCGGCAGTCTTCGCCGGGCCCTCCGTCTGCCAAACCCAGAGCGCTACATCGACTTATGCGACGCGATTGAGACCCACTGGGGGGACCTTGCTGCCGCTTTTAGCATGGGCTCGCTGTCGATTAGCCGCCCGCTTGTTCGTCGCACAATCCTTGACAGGGCGGTGGTGCCGCGATATTCGCTAAGTGGGGCATCTCACATTCGCGCCCGCCGCGCTGTGGGCTGCCGGTATTTCGTGCGCACCGACATAAATCAATTCTACCCGTCCATCTATACTCACAGCATTCCATGGGCACTTCATGGAAAATTGCATTCAAAAATGCCGGCGCATCTCGGCAAAACAAATGGCGACAAGATAGACAAGGCGGTCCGTGACCTTCAGGATGGGCAGACAATAGGTGTTCCGATCGGACCGGACACTTCACTGGTAATTGCAGAGAGTATTTTGGGAGCCGTGGATTCGAAGCTGAAGGGCGTGACTGGGTTCCGGTTCATTGATGACTACGAACTCGGATTTGGCTCACTTTCGGCAGCTGAAGATGGATTGATGCAATTGCAGTCCTCACTCACGGAATTCCAACTCAATCTCAATCCTCTAAAGACCTCCATTGTCGAAGGGCCGATCGCACTTGGAGATCGATGGGCAATCGAGATCAGTCGCTTTAGGTTTCGCACTGGCAAATCGAGTGCGATGTTGAATGATGCGGTGGCGTTCTTTAGTCGGGCGTTTGAACTGGCCAAAGAGTTTCCGCGCAAGTCGGTTTTGAAATACGGGTTGAAAATGAGCCAGCATCTTGTCTTCGACGCTGGTAGCTGGCCAACATTTGAGGCACTTCTTTATAACACGCTGGTGTTCGATCCGACCGCCGCACCATTCGTTATCGTTGTGTTGAACAAGAACAAAGTCGCCGGGATGAAGATCAGCAAAATATCCATGGCGAAAGCCCTCGACGCCATCATTTTGCGTCACGCTCCATTGGGACATGGAAGCGAGGTGGCGTGGGCCATTTTTGCCGCTATGCAGTTCAAGATAGAGCTCAGCTCCACTGCCGCCAAACTGATCGGCATTATGGACGATGACATCGTGGCGCTTTTGGCGCTGGATGCCGACACGCGGGGACTCTTTCCGACGGGGTCTCTGGATAGGTTTGAATGGAACGGGCTTGTTTCCTTGCCAAATGCACTTACGGATGAGCACTGGTTACTTGCTTACGAAGCAAATCGGAAGGGCTGGATCTCTTGCCCAGCGGTCGCTTCACATCCTTTTTTCAGCGTCTTGTACAAGGCGAAGATTAGCTTTTACGATGGGAAAAAAACGCTAACGTCATTTGTCGGCCCTGCCGCTTCGCTTCCAGCCGGAAGTTTCGGTGGGAAGTATGCCTGACTGGCAACCGGCTGACGTGCTGAACAAGCACAAACCGGTTCGACTCTTCGGTGAACTTCTCCTGAAAGCCGTCCTATCATCAACCGTTCAAACTCGCCTGCACGACGGCGCGCATCTTCTCAAGGCCCGTTCGCGCGACGGTGAGGGCGTCTTGGCGCCAGTAGGTGCGATTGAACAGTTCGAGCGACAGCGTGCCGCGGAAGCCGATGCGGCGTAAGTCGCGCAAGATCTCTGCGAGGGGGGCGACGCCATCGCCGGGATAGACGCGGTCGGCGTCGGTGATTTCGGCGCGGCCGGGGGATGCGGGGTAGTCGTTCATGTGGAAGACGTGCATCGAGGCGCCGCCGAGGAGTTTGAGGCCCGTGAAGCCGGAGCCGCCTTTGTGGAGGTGGTAGACGTCGGCCAAGATGCACGCCTGCGGATGACCGCTCTCGATGGCGATTTGGGCGGCTTCGCCGAGCCGGCTGAGCGATCGGGAAAAACCCCAGACCTCGACTTGCGGCACGACGCCGATCTCTTGCCCGACCGCGCACAACGCCCGATACCGCTCGGCCGCCCGCAGCAAGTTCAAATCGGTTTGCTGCGTGGCGCCGACGGGGGGCGCGGCCAAACGCGTCCCGCCGATCTGCCGCACCATATCCATCGCACGCCGCGAGTTTTCGAGCCCCTGCCGGCGGCGGGCGTCATCGTCGACGATCCACTCCGCGAAGCCGATGGCGCTCTCGACGCGCAGGCCCGCGTCTTGAATCCGCCGCGCCAGATCGCGAAGCTGGCCGCCCCCCTGGACGTACGTCTCCAGTTCGTTGATCCAGGGTTCGATCGCTTGATACCCGGCCCGGCCCGCGATGACGACTTCATCGACAATCGGCAGATTTTGGCCACGAATCGTGCTCGTGTTGAGGCTATACGTGAAGGGGTTCGCCTCCTGGGCGAGCGCCGGCTGCGCCATGCCCGCGAGCGTGGCGCCAGCGGCGAGAGCAAGCCAATCGCGGCGAGTGGTTTGTGTCATGGGGAGAGTGGTCCGTGAAAGGGAGCGCCGCTGAGGAGAACCGCCGATTGAATTCGCAGATCGCAGGCCGCCAGCGTGGAATCGCTCGATTATACGGCAGCGTCATTCGGCGGGGCAATGCCGAACATCACCCCGTCGTGCGCATGCCCGACGCGATGCCTTGCACGGTGAGCCGCAGCAAGTCACGGAGCCGGTCGTGTTCTTCGGCGGCGTCGGCGGGCAGGGCGCGGCGGCGCGTGAGGAGTTCGATCTGCAAGAGGTTCAGCGGATCGATGTAGGGATTGCGGGCATCGAGCGAGGCCTTGAGCCAGGAGCCGCCGGTGGAAAGATCGGTGGGGCCGCCGATGTCCATGATCGCCTGGCGGGAGCGGTCGTATTCGCTGGCGATGAGCGTCCAGATGGTTTCGCGATGGGGATTGTCGCCGCAGAGTTCGGCATAACGCTGGCCGATGTACATATCCGCCTTGACGAGCGCGAGGGCGGCGTTCTCGATGGTCGCCTGGAAGAACGGCCAGAGCCGATACATTTCGCAGACGCTCTGCCAGGCGGCCCGATCGCGATACTTCACTTCCGCGAGCGCCGAGCCGAGGCCATACCAGGCGGGAATCATGCAGCGGTTTTGCGTCCAGGAAAACACCCAGGGAATCGCGCGTAAATCGCCGAGCGAGCGCTGCCCCGTGCGTCGCGAGGGGCGCGAGGCGATGGGGAGGTTTTCAATCTCTTCGATCGGCGAGGCTTGCTCGAAAAACGCGATGAAGCCGGGCTGATCGACGAGCTCGCGGTAGACATGCAGCGAACGCGCGGCCAGGGCGTTCATCATCTCGATCCATTCCGGTCGCACGGGAGCGGCCGGGATGTTGCTGGCGACGAGGGTCGCCCAGGTCACCTGTTCGAGATGGCGATAGGCGATCTGCACGTCGTCGTAGCGCTCGGCGAGAACTTCTCCCTGTTCGGTGAGCCGTAGGGAACTGCCCAGAGCGTCGGGGGGCAGAGACAAGATGCCGCGCGCCGCCGGACCGCCGCCGCGGCCGAGCGAACCGCCGCGGCCATGAAAGAAGGTGAGCCGAACGTTGCGTTTGGCGGCGACTTTGCGCAGCTCGTCCTGCGCCTTGTAAAGCCCCCAGGATGCGGCCAGATAGCCGCCGTCTTTCGTGCTGTCGGAATAGCCGACCATGACGATCTGGTGATCGAGATCCTTGGCGTATTCCGGTTGATCGAGGATGGCGGCGAGCGTGCGTGGGCCTTCTTCGAGATCGCCGATTTTTTCGAAGAGCGGAATGATGCGTAAGCTGCGGGCCAAATGTTCGCAGCCCCGTTCGCGACACGCACGCTGCCAAAGCCAAAGCACCGTGAGCATGTCGCTGGGATGGCGCGTCATGCTGATGACATGGCCTCCGAGAGCTTCGGGGCCGAACCGTTCGATGGCGGCGCTGAGCAGGCGGAAAAGATTCCGCGTGTCTTGGCCGAGCGGGCTTAACTGGTCGTCGCGGATGGGATCATTGCTGGCGAGAGAGCCGACGAGCAACTGCTGGCGTTTCTCTTCGGGAAGCTCGCCAAAATTCGGCGTGCCCCACTGAGCGAAAATTTCGGTGACGACTTCTTTGTAGCGGCGCGCGTCCTGGCGCACGTCGAGGCGCATGAGATGCAAGCCGAAGACGCGCGTCAGATCGAGCCAGGCCTGAACCGACGAATTGGGCAACGTGTCGCCGTAGTGGCTTTGCAAATGCGTCACGAGGCGTTCGAGATCGGCAAGCAACTCCTGGCCGCCGAGATAGGCTCCGTCCGCGAGAGGTTCGGCGAAGTTGCGGCAACGCGATTGCTGGAGGCGCCATTCGATGGTCTTGATCCAGCGGCGGTCGACTTCGCGCGGAGCCGTGCGCGCGAGCGCCGTTTCCAGAGCGGGCCAACGCTTGAGCGCGGCATCGAGTTCGCCTGCCAACGCGCCAGCGCCGCTGGCGCGATTGGAGACCGTGAGAAAGTCGTACACCTGCCGGGCCAGATCGAGTTGGCGATCGATGGCGTAATTGCGCAGCGCCAGGAGCGTTCGCTCGGTGACGGGGGCGGTGACATCGGGATGGCCGTCGCGGTCGCCGCCGACCCAGGTGCCGAATCGCAGAAACCTGGGGGCGTGAAATGTCGCACCGGGATAAACCGTCTCGAAGGCCCGGCGCACGGTCTGGGCGATATCGGGAACGACTTCGAACAGCCGCGGCATGATCGATAGGCCCCGCTCCATTTCTTCGAGAACGGTGGGCCGCATCGGACGGAGGAATTCCGTCCCCCAGAGCATGGTCAGTTCGGTGCGAAGCTGGGTTTCATAGGCGTGCTTCTCGCGCGCCAACAAATCGGGATTGTCGAGCTCTTGCAGGCACTGGCGCATGCGCCGGATCTTCGCGCGAATGGACCGGCGCTTGGCCTCGCTGGGGTGCGCGGTGAAGACGAGCTCGATATCGAGCCGATCGAGGGCGGCCTGGGTCTGTTTCGCCGAGAAGCCGGCGGCTTTGAGTTGGGCGATGGCCGCGCCGATCGATTCGCCGATCGGCTCGGGATGCCGCTGCCGTTCGCGTTCGCGGAGCACGCGGACGCGGTGGCGATCCTCCGCGAGATTCGTCACATCGAAGAAGATGCTGAACGCGCGCGCGACAATGCGGGCGTCGACATCGGAAAGTGACGAGATCTCGTGAGCGAGTTGAGCTTCGGCGCCGGGTGCGTTGTTGCGGCGTTCGCGCGCCAGGCGGCGAATCGTCTCGACGCATTCCAGCGCCCGTTCGCCGGCGTGCTTCTTGATGATCTCGCCCAAGAGATCGGCAAGTTGGCGGACATCGCGGCGCAGTTGCTCGTTATTGACCATGGAGGCTCGAATTCCCGTGTTAGGAGTGGAGAGGAACTCGGATGGACGGCCGGCAAACCCCGGAGCGGACGCTTCAGATGATGGGCCCGATCCTCGTCGGTTTATTGTAGAAGCACGCGTTGGCGTGGACGATGGCGATTCGGCCTGGTAAAGTTCGGTTGACCACCGGAGCAAAGAAAGAATGCCGTTACTCGATCATTTTCGACCGCCTCTGAGCCGCACGCATTCGGGACGCGGATTTCATGGCGCCTGGGCGGCGGCCATGGCGCGGCTCCTCAATGCGGGCGTGTTGCCCTCGGGTTTTTACGCAGTCCCTTTTTTAGATCGTGAAGGCCCGTTCGAGATCGATGTCGCGGCCTTGCGAGAATTCGCCGCGCCCCCGGAAACTTCCGCCGCCGCCGAACCGGAGCCCTGGATTCCTTCGGCGCCCGGCGCTGCAGTCGCCGTCGATTGGCCGGAGATCGACGACGTTCGCGTCGAGATTTTCACCGACGATGGCGATCCCCGACTCGCGGCCGCCATCGAACTCGTCAGCCCGCGGAATAAAGACCGGGCCAAGGCGAGTGCAGCCTTTGCGGCGAAATGCGCCGACCACCTGGGGCG
>JBAXFO010000267.1:0-6454 GCA_037139885.1 Planctomycetota bacterium | reverse complement strand
CGGCCGATCCGGACAGCGCCGGTCAGCTTCAGAAACGGGATATGCGAAATGTGCAAGGCCGCGGCCGAGCCGATGAGGCAGCCGATGTCGGGATCGTTGATGCGATCGTAAGACATGGTGCTGGCCATGATCTGAACTTCACGGACATAATCGGCGGGGAACAGGGGACGAATCGGGCGGTCGATGAGGCGGGAGGTGAGGATTTCTTTGTTGGTGGGCCGGCCTTCACGTTTGATGAAGCCGCCGGGGAACTTGCCCGCGGCATAGACCTTTTCGCGATAATCGACGACGAGGGGGAAGAAATCTTTGCCGGGGATTTCCGGTCCCTCGCAGGCGGCGACGAGCGACCAAGTATCGCCGAGACCGACGACGATCGAGCCATGAGCTTGTTTGGCGATACGACCGGTTTCGAGAAAGAGCCGTTGCGAACCGAACTGCATTTCGACGCGAGCATGAGCCACGAGAATACCCTCACTTCACTTCCGGCAACGAGGTCGGAGGAGAAGGGGGTGAGGATTTGACCGACACGAAAGGAGGCGTGAGTGATTGTCCGAATACGGCAAACCGCGTTTTCGGAGGCTCCGCCGAGGCATGAACGAAACGAATTTGCACGAGGGGCGGCCCCAATCGACCGCACCCGCCTCGGGCAGACAATTTACTTACGCAGACCCAGACGACCGATGACGCTCAGATAACGGGCGCGATCCTTCTGGCGAATGTAATTCAGAAGGCCCGATCGCTTGCTGACCATCATCAAGAGGCCACGGCGCGAGGCGTGATCCTTCTTGTGGGTGCGCAGATGCTCGGTGAGCTCGTTAATGCGCGAGGTCAAGAGGGCGATCTGAACTTCGGGCGAGCCGGTATCTTTGGCCTCGCGCCGGTACTGATCGATGATTTCGGTTTTTCGTTCTTTCGTGATCGACATGTGGTCCTCACCACCTCCGCCGCTGCGACGCCGTGCCATACAACACGTAGTTACAACACTTTCACACTCGTGTAATCTAGAAAGGTGCGTGCCGATAGCAAGGGGCAAATTGAAATTTGGAGGGCGAAGAGGGGAAATCGCCTTCGGATAAGCTTCCGTGTCGCATTCGGAAAACGTGAGTAAGATGACGAGTGGGAACAAGGTTGATCCCGGGGATTCGGAGTACCTCATCCCCGGGCTTGGGTGACATTCGACGATGTATCCGCATCGCATACGGCTTCGTGGCCCCTGGGAAATGACATTGGCGGCCGAAGCGCCGCGCCGTGTTGCGTTTCCGACGACGTGGCCCGCGCTCGGAGCGGCGGGCTTTGTCGGCCCCGTGCGCTTCGAGCGGCGCTTTGGTTATCCTGGGCGGATCGACGCTCACGAACGGGTTTGGCTCGTGGGCGAAGGTATGGCCGGGCCCGCCGCGATTTGGCTTCTTGGGCCGCTCGGTTCGGTGGCCAAAGACACGTTCGCCTTCGACATCACCGCGCGTTTGCGCGACCGCAATCTCTTGGCGATTGAGCTCCAGGCCACTCCAGACCGCGTCGCTCTTTGGGAGGACATCGCTCTGGAAGTTCGCGCGAGCGCGTTCCTGGAGAATGTGAGCAACGAGCGGCTCGTCGTTCATGGCCGTGTCGCCGGCACGTCGGACAAAGTTCTCGAAGTTTATGCGCTGGCGAACGGCCGGTCGTGCGGGTATTCTGAAGTCTCCGCTGGCCAATCGTTTTCGATCCCGATCGAGGAGGGCTCCGGCCCCCTGCGGCTGGAATTGGTCCATGTGTCGACCGTCTGGGATGTCGTCGAAATCGAACGCCCTTAATCTGAGGAATCGAGATGCGGCTCTTGGGGATTTTGACCGCGTTCGCTCTCGCGGGCTGTGCGGGTCAGGCGACCGATGTTCCCGCTCATACATTCTCGATCGTCGCCCGCGATCCCGAGGCCAAGGAATGGGGCGTGGCGGTGGCGTCGCGAGTGCTGGGCGTCGGGTCGATTGTGCCGTGGGCGAAAGCGGGCGTCGGTGCGGTGGCGACGCAGAGTTACGCCAACGTCACCTATGGGCCACGCGGCCTTGAAATGCTCGCGCAAGGAAAGTCCGCTCAGGAAACGCTCGACGCCCTTTTGGCGGACGACGCTCGTAAAGATGTCCGCCAAGTCGGCGTCATCGATGCGGCCGGGCGAACCGCGGTTTTTTCGGGCGCCAAGTGCGCCGCCTGGTACGGATCGAAAACCGGTCGGGATTATTCCTGCCAGGGGAATCTCCTGGCGGGAGCGAATGTCATCGACGCCATGGCCGAGACGTTCGAAACGACGAAAGGCCCTCTCGCCTGGCGTTTGGCGCGGGCCCTGGAAGCGGGCGAAAAGGCGGGGGGCGATAAACGCGGCAAACAGTCGGCCGCGATCTTGGTCGTTCGCGACAAAGCGGGTTACGGCGGCATGAACGACCGCATGGTCGATGTCCGCGTCGACGACCACGACGAACCCGTCACCGAATTGCTGCGTGTGCTTAACAAAGTCGTTCCTCGGCCCAAGTCGACGCCATGACCGTCCGCCTTGTCTGCGAACACTGCGCCAACGAACTCGAACTGGCCCGCATCGCGCCGGGGCGGATCGTGCTCTGTCCGCAGTGCGGCGAAGCCCTGTCGCCCGCCGCCAGCATGCGCCCCTTCCCCGGCGGCAAATCGAGCGACCCCTTCCGCAACTCCGCGCCGACCGACCGCGATCCGGGCGACGGCATTCCCTGGTATGTCTGGCTGGGCGCTTTCGTGCCGGCCAGCATGCTCGCGTTCGTCACGATCGAACCGATCGCGATCGGCGTCGCGGTCGGTCTGGTGGCCATCGGTCTCATCGCGGCCACCCGCTCGCACTGGTCGCAGCTGTCGCGCGTCACAGGCATCGCCTCGCTGACGTTGCTCGGTTATGCCGCCGCCATCGCGGTGAACCTCAGCTCGCAGGGCAGCTTCGCGAAGTTCGATTTCGCCAAACTCCTGTCGCGCGACGGCGCCAACTCGAAACTCGCGGATGCCGCGTGGAACGAGTTCATCACGCCCGACGATGTCGCCAGCGTTCTCGTCCCCGGCGTCATGGTCAAGAGCGAGTTGGACGAACCGACCGGGGCGGACGTCGCGGTTTACCAGTCGAAATATCCCAAGCAAGGCGTCACTTTCGCCCTTTACACCTTTCGGCTGGCCGCCTCGCAGATGAACGAAGCGGGCTAGTTGTCCAACTTCGAACGGGCGCATGAAATCTGCGAGTGGATTTTCTTCGATGCCGCTCCGGACCAATTCAAACGGATCTTTTACTACGGGCATCCCGGCTTCGAAGGGCAACTCACGGTGATGGGCAAGCGGACGACGATCGTGTGCCGGGCGTATGTCATTCGCGATAAGGCGTTCGTCCTGGCGGCGACGGCGGAATCTCTGCCGGCGGTGAAACCGTTCGTCGATCGCTTCTTGTCGTCGTTTCAGCTCATCAAGCCGTTGCCCTCCATGCAATCGCCGCGGACGGATCCAGAGCCCGACTGGGAAGCGTTGGGCCGACCGCCGCTGCCGAAGCCGACGCCGTACGCTTCCTTTCGGGGGCATTTGCATGCGCCGGTGATTGTGTTGGCGTTTTCCGAGGACGGGTCTCGCCTGGTCACGGGGAGCGGCCGGGAACATCTCGTCTTGTGGGATCTGGCGACCGGACACGGTTCGGTGGCCGCGAACGTCGAGGGCTATGGGTTCTTCGCAGTCTCTCCGAGCGGCAAATATTTGGTGCTGCCGATTCCCAAGAGCCTGGCGACGTCGGCCCTGGTGCGCTTCCTCGATTTGCGCGACGCCGTGCCCAAGCTCGGCCAGGCCGCCACCGACCGCGTCAGCTTCACGCGCGATCATCCGACCACGCTGGTCGCGCTCGACGACCTCGAAACCGCCTGGGACGCCGCCGAGGGGTCGCCGCTCTGGGAGCGCAAAACGGCGAATGTCCGCATCGTCTGCCAGGCTCTCTCGCCCGATGGCCGGACTCTGGCGATCGCGAGCGAAAAGGAAACGATCATCCGTCTCTGGAATGTCGCTAACAAAGGGGCCGAGGTCGCGAGTTGGTCGGCGCACGTGATGGCGGGCAAAGTGAACGAGCCGATTCAGCAACTCGCGTTTTCTCCCGACGGCAAGACGTTGGCGTCGGCGGGCATCGACAATTGCGTCAAGCTCTGGACATTGATCGATGGCGCCGCCCCTAACCTCGCCGCCATCATGTTGCACGACGAACCGGTCTCGTGCGTCGAATATTCCAACAACGGCAAATTCATCGCGACGGGCGACTTCGCGGGCATCGTCCGCATTTGGCAGACGTCGACCGGCAAGCTCCTCAAGGAATTCCGCGCTTGTGAAATGGATCGGCCCGTGCAGATGCTCCGCTTCTCGCCCGACGATCTCAAGCTGGCCGCCGCCGTGGAGATGGGCGTCGGCCGAGCGGGCGCGAACGTTTATGTTCTCGCCAACATCCCCCGCGAGCAGGGGAGTTCCTGCGTGACGTTTCAAGTGACGGATGAGCCGCCGTTGTTCACGAAGTGAAGTCGCGGCTCGGTTCGGCCGTTTCGCCGACGGGCGCCGAACATGAATTGCGGGCGCTCGCGGTTTCTGCTTCCTTCTGGCGAAACTTCGGCTAAACTGAACTTCGTCGTCCAGCGTTTTCGGCATTTCTTGAGGGATGGGCCCGGTGCAAACCGTTCAACTGCAGTGCGGCAATTGTTCGAACATGATGGCGATCAGCGTGGAGCATCTGGGGGCGCAGGTGCAGTGCCCCCATTGCGGCGCGGTGGTGCAAACGCCGCCGCGATCGGCGTTGGAGTCGGCGCCAGGTCCTGATCCCGCCGGAGCCGCGGTGCAGCCTCCCGCTCCGCCGCCGCCGCAGAATTATCAGCCGGCCCCGCAGCAATATCAGCCGTCTCAGCCGCAGGTGCATGTCACCGAACGCGAGAGCATTTTCTCGGAGCCGGAACCGTCGGACGATCTTTTCGGCGGCGACGCCAGCCCCAAAATTCACATGCCCGAGGCGCATTCGCAACCGGCGCGCGGGTATGGCGACGCGCCCTCGGCCGAAGAGCATGTCGAAGAACACGCCGATCTCTCGGCGATGCGCAGCCGGATGGCGCAGGAACGCAAATCGAGCAGCCTCGCCCCGACGTTGCTCGTGTTTCTCGTGCCTTATGCGATCCTTACGACCGCGTTTATCGCGTATTTGCTGATGAACTGGCCCAAGCTCGAGCACTTCGAATGGTTCGTCGATCCGAATCAGAAAAACAAGCCGAAGCTCGTCAGCTTTCTCAAACGCGAACATCCGATTCCGCCGAAGCTCAAAGTGCCGCTCAACGAGATGATTCGCGTCGGGCAAATGGAAATCACGCCGCTGAAGGTCGAACGTCGCGACAACGTATTGACGTTGAAATTCAAGGCGAAGAACGTTTCGAGCAATCTGCTCATTGAGCCGATCGAGCGGGCTTTCTTTGATGAGAAGCTGCCGGGCGCTGGATACACGTATCTCGAGGGACTCGGGAAAAACTCCACCCGCATTTTTGGCGGCGATCTCGAATTCTTTAACGACAAGAACAAAGAGTTGAAGAACGGCGAACTGATGCCGGGGCAGGAGTGCATCGTCGAACTTTCGACCGGCGTGGGCCAAAATCCCAAGGATCGAGTGAAATCGTTGCTCAGCGAAGACGGCCGCTTCCAATGGCGTTTGCAGTTTCGCCGGGGCGTTCATACGATCCATGGCGTCGAAACGCCGCTGACGGCGGTGATCGGCGTCGAGTTCAGCAAGAACGATATTAGCGGGACCTAAAGCACAGTGGGAGCGGCCTCGCATTTTGGCGCCGACGAGGTTTCGCGCGTGGTGACGATCAACGACGTTCCCATCGATGATACGTTCGCCGAGGCGTTTCCCATGACGGCGGCTCGGCTCATCGTCACCGCCGCCACGCCGCACTGGGCTCTCACGGCCGGGCAAGTCGCCACCGGGTATGCGTCATCGGTCATTGGCTGCGACGCCGAGGCGGGCATCGAACGCTGGCTCGCTCCCGAGGAAACCCCCGACGGCCGGCCGGGCGTCAGTCTGCTCTTCTTCGGTTTCAGCCGCGATGCCCTGCAGAAAGCCCTTATCAATCGCGTCGGCCAATCAATCCTCACGTGCGCCACGACGGCGTGTTACAACGGCTTGCCCCTTGTCGCCGGCAAGAACCTCCGCCTGGGCGGCAACCTCCGCTACTTCGGCGATGGCTGGCAGCAAAGCAAGCTCCTCGAAGGCCAACGCTTTTGGCGGCTGCCGACCATGGACGGCGAATTCGTCTGCGCCGACTGGGTTGGGTCCACGAAAGGCGTCGGCGGCGGCAACTTCCTCATTCTCGCCGAAACCCAAAAACTCGGCCTTTATGCCGCCGAACGCGCTGTCGAAGAGATCCGCAAAATTCCGGGCGTCATCATGCCCTTTCCCGGAGGCGTCGTTCGTTCC
>JBAXFO010000266.1:0-6472 GCA_037139885.1 Planctomycetota bacterium | reverse complement strand
CTTTCACTTTGAGCAGCCAGCCTTTGCCGTAGGGCTCGGACGAAACCAGAGACGGATCGACGGCGAGGGCCTTATTGACGTCCGTCACGGTCCCGTCGACGGGGGCGTAAAGATCGGAAACGGCTTTCACCGATTCGATTTCGCCGAAGGCGGTTCCGGCTTTCACTGCGTCGCCCACTTTCGGCTTCAAATCGACGAACACGACATCGGTGAGTTGCTCCACGGCGAACGACGTGATGCCGATCGTACAGACATCGCCCTCGATCTTGGCCCATTCGTGGGTCTCGGCGAAACGCAAATCTTGCGGAACCATGCAACCCTCTTTCTCTGTTCAAAACGTGTCGAAAGCGAAACCTATTTGCCGCGTTTGTAGAACGGCAATTTCACGACTTCGGCCGCCTCATCCTTGCCGCGGACATCGACGGTGAGCGGCACGCCGATGTCACGCTCGTCGGGATCGACAAACGCCATCGCGATGGTCTTGTTGAGCGTCGGCGAAAAGGTGCCGCTGGTGACGACGCCGATCACTTTATCGCCTCGTTTGACGGCCGACCCTTCCCGGGCGATGCGTTTGCCCGCCAGCGCCAAACCGACGCGTTCGCGGCGTGGCGTATTCATGCGTTCGAGAATCGCCGCCTTGCCGCGAAAGTCGCCCTTGTCGAATTTCACGGCCCAGCCGAGCCCGGCCTGGAGGGGGTCGATCTCTTCGTTCAGCTCGTGGCCATAAAGCGGCATGGCGGCTTCCAGCCGGAGCGTGTCGCGGGCGCCCAGACCGCAGGCCTTGGCGCCGCTCGCGATCAATTCTTCCCACAGCGTCGGCCCCTGCGTTTTGTCGACGATGATCTCGACGCCATCTTCGCCGGTGTAGCCCGTCCGGCTGATGACGGCCGGTTCCCCGCGATACGTCGTCGTTGCGGCGTGGTAGTTGCTCAGCTTCGCGGGATCGAACGCGGTGATGTCCTGGCACATCGCCAGGGCGGCGGGGCCTTGCACGGCGATCATGGCGGTGTCGAGCGTTTGATCGGCGAGTTGCACGTCGCGCCCCGCCATCGACCCATAAAGCCAGGCGACGATCTTCTCGCGATTGCTCGCGTTCACGACCATGCCGTATTCGCTCGGCCAACGATAAACGAGGACATCGTCGCGAATGCCGCCGCGATCGTTGCAGACCAGGCCATAGCGAACCTGGCCCTCTTTCAGCGTGGCGGCGTTGTTCGTGTAGACGTGTTGAATCAGATCGAGACTGCCGGGCCCGCGAAACGCCAATCGGCCCATATGGCTGATGTCGAACAACCCGGCGCCGGTGCGGACGGACGAATGTTCCTCGACGATGGTCGTGTACTGCACCGGCATATCCCAGCCGGCGAAGTCGACCATGCGACCGCCGTGAGCGACGTGCCAATCGTAAAGTGGAGTCCGCAATCCCATGTCGACCTCCCGAAACGCCATCGCGAGCCGCATTGACCGTGCGGTATCTCTTATGAAATTCCGTCGCCGTGTGGGGCAAGCGGGCGACTTGCCCCCTGCGGCTGCGGTCGAACCCACGGAACCCAATCAAACGTCCGGCAATTGCACCTTCAGCTTCGCCGCCAGATTTCCCAACTGATCCCAGGTCCCGTCGTCGACTGCGATCCCGTTTTTGAGTCGATCGGCCTTGGTGCGTCGTTCCGGATCGCCCGGCAGCAGAATCTCGTCGACTCCCTCCGCCCGCGGACACGAACGCACGTTGTCCGCCAACCCGGACACTTCCTTAAGAAAATGCTCGGATCCAGCGAACTGACCGATATCGAACAGGACAAAGAGCGCCGCGTTCGCCGAAAGATTCGGATGTCCGGGAGTGCTGCAGGGCGCTCCCGAAAGGCCGCCGACGAGCATGTCGAGAAGCAGGCCGATGCCGAAACCTTTGTAACCTTGTTGCGGCGCCCCGAGAGGAAGCAAGCTGCCGCGCGGTTCGCGATAGAGCACGCCCGGATCGGTCGTCGGCTTCCCCTCGGCATCGATCAGCCAACCCGGAGGCGTTTGCTGGCCTTTGTTGTGCGTGACGCGAACTTTCCCTTCGGCGACGACGCTGGTGCCGATGTCGAGGACGACGGGCGCGTTCTTCGTCGGCGCCCCCAGGCAAAGCGGGTTGGTGCCGATGCGTGCCTCGCGGCCTCCCGGGGGAGCGACGCCACGACCGAAGCCGTGGCTGTTGACCGTCGCGAGCAGGCCCATCTTATGTTCGGCGGCCACTTCCGCGTATTCTCCGAGCCGACCGATGTGCCCGCACCATTTCAAAGTTCCCGCCGCCAGCCCCAACGCCTGGGCCCTCGGAATGAGGCGCTGGAGCAGCCGATGCGCCTGGACCTGTCCCAAACCCTTGCCGCCATCGACGACGAGAACGCCAGCCGTTTCCTTCACGACCGTGAAGGGCGCTCCCGGAACGATTCGGCCATCGCGGATCGCGTCGATATACTGAACCAGTCGGATGAGCCCGTGCGAATCGTGCCCGCACAAGTTGGCGTCGACCAGGCTTTCGGCGACGCGGGCCGCCTCGTCCGCGGGGACGCCCATGGCCGTGAACATGGCGTTCGCGAACTTGTTCCAGGTTGAGGCGGGAAGTTTTGGCATGGCAGGCTCCGTAAGGGCGAGTTTCGCAAGTCGGACAGGATGAGAAACCCGTCCCACGATAACATTCACCTTACGATCCCATTTTCACTCGGGGAGAGGACGCGTGGCTTTTCGCCTTCGCCAAGAGAAACACGACAACGCCTTCGGCAAGGAGCCGACGTGCTGGGTCGTCGAGGATGCTGCCGGCAATCGCCTCGATGTCTGGCCCGCTCTCGGCTTCAACGCCTTTCGCTGGACCGCGTCGGGCGTCGACCTTCTCGATTGCGATCCGTCCTTCTTCCAAGTTCAGAAACCGACGCGCAGCGGACTGCCGATCCTCTTTCCGTTTCCCAACCGCATTCGCGACGGCCAGTACACATGGCGAGGCCGCGGCTACCAGCTCCAACTCAACTGCCCCACCGGGCGCAACGCGATCCACGGCTTCACGACCGCCGCCAGCTGGGCTCCCTCGGTGAGCCTCAGCGCCGATCATGCCGTGCTCACCGGCCGTTTCGATTTCACGGGCAACCAACCCTTGTGGCCCGCTTCCGGATCTCTGATCGTCGATTATCGTTTGTCGGCCAACGTGCTCGAAGTGACGGCGCGCGTCGAGAGCGGCAGCGAGACGTTGCCGTTCGGGCTGGGTTATCATCCCTATTTCAAAGTCGCCCCGTTCGGCGGCGATCGCGCCCTGGTGTCGTTGGCCGCCGATCAAGTTTGGGAACTGCGCGACAGCTTGCCGACCGGCGTGCGCATGGCGCCCGATCCCATGAAAGATCTTCGTGAAGGGCGCGAGTTCGGCTCCCTCTCGCTCGACGATGCGTTTACGGATTTGAAACCGCGCCCCGCCGCGAATGGCCTGGGTTGGTTCGGCGGCTTGAAAAATCCCGAAAGCTCGGCGCAACTGGATATGTACGTGTCGCCCGCGTTTCGCGAAGCGGTGGCCTTCACGCCGCCGCATCGCCGGGCGGTTTGCCTGGAACCGTATACGTGCGCGACGGATGCGATCAACCTTCAAGCGCGCGGCATCGACGCCGGCTGGATCGAGCTGCCGCCGCAAACGGTCTGGGACGCGACCGTCCGGCTCGAGTTCACGCACTAACAAGATCAAGCCCTGGGATTCGAAAGCGCCTCATTCCCAGGGGTTGGCGCTCCCAACAGACAGACACGCTTAACGCTTTGCGGCCTGGCCGCGTCAGGAAATGAATCGTGCCCACTCGGAATTCGAAACGTCCCGCCGATTTCGCAGCTCTCGCCGGCAAAGTCGCCAGCCGTCTCAAGCCGCCGTTTTTGATCGTGCTCGGCTCGCCGCGCGAAGCGGTCGAATTGGCGGCGCAACTGCCGTCGTCCGACATCACATGCTTTCAGCTCGACCTCTTTCAGGCCGACCGCACGCGCCGCGAATTGGCGGAATTGGGCGTCGCCGCGGAGGTGGTGGCGGGGGCGGATCTTTGGGATTTGCCGGCCAAGTTTCAAACCGCGATCTTCCCCGTCCCCTTCGGCGGCGAACGTCAACTCAAGCTCGACATGGTCGAACAAGCGTATCACGTGCTCGCTCCGCAAGGGACGTTCATCGTGCTGTCGCCCTATGAACGCGACGATTTCTTCGCCGGGGCCATGAAGAAGATCTTTGGCCGGTCGCATTGTCCGCAAGGAGCGGACCGCGTCATTTACTGGAGTCAGGTCGGGCCCGAACGGCCCCGGCGGCGGCATGAAGTCGCGTTCCAGGTGCGCGTCGACGAGACGACGTCGCTGCGGTTCCTATCGCGTCCCGGGACGTTCTCGTACGGCAAAATGGACTTCGGCGCCCGCGCCCTGGTCGAAGCCGTGCTCATCAACGAAGGCGACCGCATCGCCGATCTCGGTTGCGGCATCGGCACGAACGGCATCATCGCCTCCCGCGCCGCCGGCCCCAACGGCTTCGTCGGTTTCGCCGATAGCAACCTCCGCGCTCTCGCTTTGGCCGAGATCAACGCCAAGGCTCTGGGCGTGCCGAACTTTCAAACCTTCGCGTCGCATGCCTTGCTCGACCTACCGCCCGCGTCGTTCGATGTCGTTCTCGCGAACCCGCCGTACTTCGCGAATCTTTCGATCGCCCGCCTATTCATGCAGCGCGGCAAAGAGATCTTGAAGCCCGGCGGCCGCTTCGCGCTGGTGACCAAACAAATCGAAGCCGTCCATCCGATGATGGAAGAAGTCTTCGGCGAATGCGACATCGGCGAACTCCGCGGCTACTACATCTTCGAAGCCGTGGTCAAATAGTCTCCGTTCGCGGCTCTGTGGCGGCGCGGACGTGTGGCCGAGGTTATTTCGTCGCGGTGATTGCATTCGCTCGCGGGAGGCGGTATCCTGGTGTTCGTTCGCCTTGAGTTTCGCTCGACCCCACCAAAATTGGGAACGTCTCGTTCCTTTCTGCCTGTTTTCCTGAGGACTCCATGAAGTTGATTCGTTTGGCGATGATGGCGGCCGCGCTTGCGGTCGTTCCGGCCGCGTGGGCCGATTACAAAACCATGGATTATGGTCCGTTTCTGAACGCGACTTACAACGTCAAGAACGCCGGCCCCGTTTATCGCGGCACCGGCATCGGCTTCGATGTCCCCGCCGGCAAGACGATCATGAGCGCCAAGGGGGGCTACATCTTCGACACGGAGCTTTTGCGCCCCGCCGCGTGGTGGACCGGCGGCTTCGTCAAACTCGACGGCGTGGTCTTCAGCGGCGGCCATGGTCCCAACCCGAGCCCGGTCGGTTCGATTTTGTTGACGACCAAGCCGACGCCCGGTTGGGCGAAGGACGGCGACTGGAGCGACAAACGCGAGACCGTCGGCTACGGGCCGTTGCCGCGCGACTGGGCGCGCCTTAAGGGACTTTACCGATCCGATAACAATGTCGTCTTCGCGTATACCGTGGGCGACGTCAATGTCCTCGAATATCCGATGCAGGAGACGATCGAAGGGGTGCAAGTTCTCTCGCGCACGCTGAATCTGGCGGCTTCGGGCAAGCCGTTGTCGTTGGTGATCGGCGATTTCGAAAACGCCAAGGGGACGGCTCAAGGCAATCAGGCGGAGCTCACCGGCACGTTCGAGAACGAAACCACGGTCGTCATTCCCGCCAACAAAGAAACCAAGACGAAAGAGAAGACCGAGGTCCGCCGCGACAAATACGACGGCGCCGTGCTCGCGCGCATTCAGGGCATCGAAGGGGCGAAGCTTTCGTTCGACGGCGGCCGATTGATCGCGGAACTGCCGGCTTTGAAAGCTCCGGCCAAGGCGAAGATCACGGTGTGGGTCGGCGAAGCCAAGGCGAAAGCCGCGGCGGCGGCCGTGCTCGCCAAGGTGGCCGGGCCGCAAGATTTGTCGGCGTTCACGAAGGGGGGCGCGGTTCGCTGGCCCGAAACGATCACGACCCAAGGAACTCTCGCGGACGAGAAGGCCAAGGCTCCCTTTCAGCAGGCGTATGTGATCGACTCGATCACGCCGCCGTTCAAGAATGCTTACGATTCCTGGTTCCGTATCGGCGGGTTCGATTTCTTCTCCGATGGCCGGGCCGCGGTTTGCACCTGGAGCGGCGATGTCTGGATCGCTTCGGGCATCGATGACAAGCTCGACAAAGTGACATGGAGACGCTTCGCGGGGGGCTTGTTCCAGGCTTTGGGGCTGAAGATCGTCGACGACAAAATCTACGTGCTCGGCCGCGACGGCATCACGCGTTTGCACGATCTCAACAACGACGGCGAGGCCGACTTCTACGAATGTTTCAATAATGATTTTCTCGTGACCGCGAACTTCCACGAGTTCATCTTCGATTTGCACACCGATCCCCAGGGCAACTTCTATTTCATCAAGGGGGGGCCGGTTCGTCCGGGCGGCGGCGGTTGGGACAAGAT
>JBAXFO010000265.1:0-6488 GCA_037139885.1 Planctomycetota bacterium | reverse complement strand
GTATGGTTCCATGCGTGCGTCCCGTTCGGAAGTGTTGATGATGTACGACAGTGTTTTATCAACAAGACGCCGCCGCGGTTAGCGGTTCGGCGAGGGCGAAGCGTGTCCTGTGCAGCGCTTTGGATGCGGATCCGATCGGCTCATCCCCGGAAAACCTGACGGCTTCCGCCCCGTCAAATTGGCCGAATCGATCTTGCAAATTTCCGGCCGGAATTCTACTGTGCGGGGCGATAGGCGAGGCGGAGGATCTGCCTCGCAGGGAAAGTGTCTTTTTCGCGCAAGGATGCCCAATGGCCCGTCACGGAATGACCTGGCTGGGAATGGCGGCTCTGCTGCTCATCGCGGCCCCCTTCCTCCATGCCGATCCGGTCGAGACTGCCGCCCTGGAATCGACGTTAGCCTTGCAACGGGCCATGTTGATGGCGAAAGCCTTTCTCCGCATGGACGACTCCAAACGGGCCGTCGAAGTCCTCGAACAAAACCTCGGCAAAGCCAACGGCCATACCGCTTATCTCGAACTCCTGCGCGACGCGTACCGCGCGTACATCAAAGATCTCGGCCTCAAGAATCAGGGCCCGTTCGCCCAGCGCTACTGGCAACGGCTGATGATTCTGGATCCCTCGGCCGCCAACGATCCCAGCCTGCGCAAGTCCGAAACGCCCATCTTCGTGCCGCCCGCTCCCGTGAAAGAGGAGGGACCGCCGCTGCCGAAATTCACCGCCCTCCCGGCCAAGGCCATCGCACCGCCGAAAATCGAAGTGACCGCTCCGGCGCCCCTCAAGGCCCCGACGATTCGCGCCATTCGCGAGATGCCGGGCGACGATCCTTTCGACGGCTCGCATCAGCGCATCGCCCCGACCCGCATCGCAGGCGTGGATCCCGAACGGGCGTCGACTTTGCTCACGAAGGCCAACCAGGAATTCGAACGCCGCCGTTATTCCGAAGCCCGCGCGGGCTACGAACAGCTCGTCAAACTCGACGGCAAGAACATCGACCGCGTCCGCGATCGTCTCGCATACTGCATTCTCGACAGCGCCGTGGAGCAGTTGAACAGCGGCGCCAGCGCTCCCCTTCCCGAGATTCGCCAACAAGTGGTCGGCGCGATCGAGATGGCGCCGCAACTTCGCAAGACGGGCGACTGGCTCCTCAAAGAAATCGATCAACGCGGCCAGCCCGCCAATCCGAACGTAAACGCGAACGTCAAAGCGAACGACGCAGCCATGGATCCGCCGCTCAACATGCAGCATTTCGGCAAGAACCCGCAAGGCTGGCAGGTCACCGAAACGACGAACTTCCGCATCTTCCACAATCAAAATCGCGAACTCGTCGAACGCGTCGCGCGCATCGCCGAGCAAACGCGGGTGGCGATGTCGCGGAAGTGGTTCGGCAACGAAGGCGAAACCTGGACGCCGAAATGCGAAATCGTCATGCACGCCTCGGCCGCGGACTACAGCCGGCTCACGAGCGTTCCCGCGTCGTCGCCGGGGCATTCTCGCATCGAAACCGACCCGACCTCCTATCGCGTGATCGGCCGCCGCATCGATCTCCACACCGACACCATGGGCATGCTCGAAGCCGTCTTGCCGCACGAAACGACGCACATCGTTCTCGCGGGGAATTTCGGCAACCATCAGGTGCCGCGCTGGGCGGATGAGGGCATGGCGGTTTTGTCCGAACCGCTCGAAAAGATCGAACAGCATCGCCGCAATCTCGCCAAGAGCCGCAAGGACGGCTCGCTCGGCTCGATCCGCGAACTCATGAATCTGCAAAATTATCCCGAAGCGAAACAAATTACGGCCTTCTATGCCCAGAGCGTGATCCTCGTCGAATTCCTGACTCAGCAACGCGGAGCCCAGGTGTTCACCGAATTTCTGCGTGAGGGCTTGCGCGACGGCTACGAACCGGCGCTGCGGAAACATTACAGCATGACGTTCGCTGAATTGCAGGGGAACTGGGACCGTTATGTCGGCGCCAGCTCGCAAACGGCGGCTGCGGGACGCTAAGGCTGCAAACCGGTTTGACGACGTGCGGCGAACATTCGGGGACCGACATCATGAGCTTACCGCGGGGCGTCACCATTCCTCTCTCGCCCGCCCGGCGATTCGTCTGCGATCTGATGCACGCGAGCCGGCAGGTCCCCCTCGTCGCCGTCGAGCGCGCGTTGCAAATCGGCGACTTGATCGACGCCCGCAGCGAACTCGATTCGCGGCCCAGCTGGTTCGCCGTCTTCCTGAAGGCGTACGCCCTCGTCGCCCAGCAGCGGCCTTCCCTTCGGCAATCGTACTTATCATTCCCCTGGGCGCGGCTGCATCAGCATCAATGCAACGTCGGCAGCCTGATGATCGCCCGCCGCATCGGCGATGAAGACGCGATCCTGTCGTTTCAGATCCGCCATCCCGAAACGCTCACGCTCGCGGAAATCGATCGACGCATCCGCCGGGCCCGCACGGAACCCATCGAATCCATCAGCGACTTCCGCCGCATCTTTCGCATGAGCCGGCTTCCGACATTGCTGCGGCGTCTGACCTGGCTGTTCGGTCTGCGCACGTCGGGCGATTGGCGCGCCCGTTACGGCGGCACCTTTGGACTCACCGGCGTGGCCGCCCTGGGAGCTTCGTCGCTCAATCTGCTCTCGCCCTTGACGACGACGTTAACCTACGGAGTCTTCGGCACCGAAGGCTCGGTCGTCGCCCGGCTGTTTTACGATCACCGCGTCCTCGACGGCGTCGAACCGGCCGGCGCCCTGCAAGATCTCGAAAAAGTCTTGCTCGGCCCCATCCTCGACGAGATGTCCCAGTTGATCGGCGCCGAACGCGAATCCCGCCTGGGACTCGCCGACGATGCGAAAGCGCTCCCGGGCAAAGTGGGACTGGGTCGTTAAACCGACGCGCTGCGAAGACCGCCGGCGGTCGCCGCCAACGAACCGCTTTTGTATCGTGCGTTCGTCATCGCGTAAAATCGGCCGATGCGAGCAGTTGGCGAATCAAGGAGTCGTGCGATGAAAACGTTCTTGTGCTTGGCCGTGGTTTTGGGCGCGGGGGTTGGCGTCAGCTTGACTCTGGCGACCGCCGGCGGCGTCAAACGTTCGGATTCGGTCGTCAAGGTGAAGGCGCGGCTCGATAAGGCGGCGCCTCCGGGCAAAGCCGTCGTGGTCGTCAGCCTCGACATTCAACCCGGCTGGCATCTCTATGCGAATCCCGTCGGCAACGAAGAATGGGAACAGAGCCGGGTGCTCGTGAAAGTGACCGGCGCCGATGCGAAGGTCGAGTATCCGCCCCCGGGAAGAGTTCTTAAAGACGCGAAGCTCGGGTCCTTCAATATCTACGAAAACAAGGTCGATATCCGCGCGACCGTCGACCGCGTGCCGACCGAGGCGAACCCGTTGCAACTCACCGTGCGGCTCTCCTCGTGCGACGACAAAGAGTGTCTGCCGCCGTCGACCGTGAAGGTTTCGGTGCCGTGATCGACGCGATCCAAGCTCCGAGGCGCCCTTGGCCTCGGGGCAATCTGAAAAGGCTACGCTCGTCAATTCGCCGGGCAGGCCGTAAAATAGCCAAGTGAACGATATCCCGCCATTGTTGGTCTCCCTGGTCGGCGCTGGACCGGGGCATCCTGGGCTGTTGACTCTTCGGGCCGTCGAATTGCTCAATCAGGCCGATCTCGTCATTTTCGACAAACTCGTTCCTCAAGCTCTTCTGCAACATGCCCGCGTCGGCGCGCGGCTGGTGTGCGTCGCCGAATTGAACGCCAATCACCCGGCCGATCGGCAACCGGTTTTGGAAGCGATGATCGACGGCGCCCGAGCGGGCCAACGCGTGGTCCGGCTCAAAGGAGGCGATCCCTCCATTTTCGGCCGCGGCGGCGAAGAGGCCGAGGCGTTGCGCCGCGCGGGGGTGGCGTGCGAGATCATCCCGGGCGTGACTGCGGCTCTCGGAGCGGCGGCCTTCGCCGGCATTCCGCTCACGCATCGCAATTATTCGTCCGCCGTGGCGTTCGTCACCGGGCATGAAAATCCCGAGAAGCCCGAAACCTCGCTCGACTGGGCCGCCCTCGCGAAGTTCCCCGGCACTCTCGTCATTTACATGGGCATGTCGCGGCTCGATCGCATCGTCGAGCATCTCATCCAACTCGGGAAAGATCCCGCCACACCCGCCGCGGCGGTGCAGTGGGCGACTCTCGGCGATCAGAACACGTTGACCGCGACGCTGCGCGAATTGCCCGAAACCGTCCGCCTTTCGGGAATGACGGCCCCCGCCCTCGTCATCCTCGGGGCCGTCGTCGAATTGCGCGAACGCGTGCAATGGTTCGAATCTCTCCCCCTCCACGGCCAACGCATTCTCATCACGCGTCCACGGCAGCAAGGGGAAGATTTCGCCCGCCGCATCGTCGGGTACGGAGGAGTTCCGTATCTCCTGCCGACGGTCGAAATTCGCGATCCCGACGACTGGCGACCGGTCGATCGAGCGTTACGCGCTCTGGCCTTCTACCATTGGCTGGTCTTCACGAGCAGCAACGGTGTGCGTGCGTTTTTCGAACGGCTCTTGGCGATCGGCCTCGACCTGCGCGCCGTCGGCCATTTGAAGTTCGCCGCCATCGGTCCGAAAACCGCCGAGGCGTTGCGGCGGTATCATCTCGAACCCGATGTGGTGCCGCCGCGCTTTCAATCGGAAGATCTGGCGGCCGCCCTTGCGCATCGACTGCTTCCTGGCGAACGCGTCTTGTTGGCCCGGGCCGATCGCGGGCGGGATGTACTGCGCGAAACGTTGGCCGGCACGCATGCCGTCGAGCAGGTGGCCGTCTATTCGCAGACGGATGCGGTGATCGACGGCGCCGCGCTGCTGAAACATTTGCGTCGGGGCGAAGTCGACTTCATCACGTTGACGAGCACGAATATCGCACGCGTTTTGCTCACGATGGTCGACGAAACGACCCGCGGTCGGATCCGTGAAGGCGAAATCGGGCTGGTGAGCATCAGTCCTGTGACGAGCGAAGAGATTCGCCGCCATGATCTGCCGGTGGCGGGAGAAGCCGTCGAGGCGACGATGGATGGCGTGCTCGATGCGCTGGTCGCGCTGGCCCGGGCGAAGAAGGCGATCGCATCGGCGTCGGAAGATTAGCGGAGTTCGCGGTAAGAATCCCAGCCGAGATAGGCGATCAGGCCCGCGGCCAAGATGGAGAGAATGTCGACGACGGGACTCAATCCCCCAAAAGGAATTTTCAACGCCAAATCCGCGGCGAAAACAAGAAGAAGCAGACCCGCGACGCCAATCGTCGCCAGGCACATCCACTTTTCCATCGACTACCCTTTTCGCCGCCATGTCCCGCCGGGACGCAACGGCCCGGTACTTGCGCTGAGACGACATTGTAGCGGCTTGTGCGGGCCATGCAACCATCGTGTTCGCTCGAAATCGCGCGATTTTGCAAACCCGTGAACGAATAGGCAGTCCAGGCGGTATTTTCGGAACCTCGACGTGCCGCCCGTAGAATAACGGCAGACTTTCCTCCCCTGCGAGATTCTTCATGCGCGTTTGCGTCCTTTTCACGTGCTGCCTCACCGCCTTTGGCTGCAATTCCTCGACGGCGCCCCTGGTCATCGGCCATGTCGCGGCGTTTTCGGGAGCCGACAAAGAGGCGGCTCAGCAAGCGTCGAACGGTATCCAGCTGGCGCTCGACGATTACGGCGCCACTCCCACAACCCCGCTGCATCGGCCCATCGTCGTGCGCAATGCCGACAGCAAGGGGGATTTGGCGATGGTCGAGGGCCAGGCGGTTCGTCTCGGCGCTCTCAACCACGCCCTCGCCCTTCTTGGCGGCAATGACGACGCCGATGTCGCCCGTCTCGATCGCGCCGGCGTTCTCGTCATCAGCCCCATCGGCCAACGAGCCGCCGGCATGAGCGACCGCGTCATTGTCACCGGGCTGTCACCGGCGCAGCGCGGCAAGGCCCTGGCCTCGTTCCTGCTCGACAAGATCAAACCGGCCGAGATCGTCTTGCTGGTCGAACCAGGTAGCGATGCGGCGGCGGCCGAAGCGGCGTTCGTCGCGGCCTGGACCGACGCAAAGCAACCGGTTCCCCCGCGGCACACCTTGGGCGATGCGTCCTCCGATGCGTTCAAGAAATGGGCCGAAGCGTTGCCCAAGAACGCCATGCCGGTCATATTCGCGTCGCCGAGTTTCTTGAAGACATTGGCTCTCGAGGCGCCGCTGCACGAACGAGCTCTGGCGTATGCCGGGCCGGAATTGATGCGCCAGCCTCTCAAAGATCGGGCCGCGCCGATTTATCTCGTCACCGCCTTTGGCTCACAAGGCAAGGCGGCGGAGTTCGCGAAACGTTACGAAGCCAAGTTCGGCGCTCCCGCGGAACCCGCAGCCGCGCTCGCGTTCGACGACGCCCGGCTCGCGATTGATTCGATCGGCCGCAATCCCTTGATGCTCAATCGGCTCCGCGACGACGCTTCCGCGCCCAAGGAATTTACGGTATTGGGGGG
>JBAXFO010000264.1:0-6488 GCA_037139885.1 Planctomycetota bacterium | reverse complement strand
TTTCACTTTGAAGCGCGCGACGACGTTGGTCAGTTTCGCGTTCTTGGCCGAATAGAAAACGAAGAACTCGCCGTTCTTTTTGTAATCGGGATGGAACGCCATGCCGAGCAGGCCCTGCTCGTTTTCCTTGTCGTTGTAGTAGACCTTTTTCGTCAGATCGAGAAACACCTTCGTGGCCTGAACGGTAGGATCGTTCGGGAAAACGTGGATGGGGCCTTGTTGGATGCCGACGAAAATGCGGTTCGAACCGTCGCCGGCATGGGTGAGGAAATTGGGACGCAGCGGCCGCACCTTGCCGTCGTCGCCGAGGCCTTCCCAACCGGTCCACTTGAGTTTGGGGAACGCGATTTCGGTCGTGAGGGGCAGCGGCGTGTTATCGACGGGTTCGCCGGGAACGCCAGTGCGAACCTTGAACACCTTGCCGGCCTTCATGTCGGGCACGAGCACGAATTGGCCGGTGGGATCGAGACAGCAGTCGGCCGCCGATTCGAATTGGGCCGGGATCTCGACGAACTTCTGCCCGGGCCGGCCGCGGACCCAGATTTTGCCTTGCTTCCAGCTCGTCAAATAGAGTCGGCCGAAATGATCGAACGTCAGGCCGTCGGCGCCTTCGAAATCGCCGCTGGCGATCTTCTCCGCCGCGCCGTCCGCGACGGCGACTTTCCACAAAACGCCCGCGCCGAAGTCGGCCATGATGACGAACGACTTGCCGTCGAACAGCACGCCATTCGGAATTTTCCACTCGGGATAGCGCTTCGCATCGGCGAGCAGCGACACCTTCCCCTTGGGATCGATGAGGAAGAGCGAACCGGTCGGGCCCTTGCGGTCGCCGGAATCGGAGACGACGAGGTTCCCCTTCTCATCGGCGGCGATGTCGTTGAGAAACAGCGGCCGCGTCGGGAACGCTTCCGGGGCTGCGAAGACCTCGACCTTGCCCGCCTCGTCGATCTTCACCACGCGGGTGTTGTCGTTGACGAACATGAACTTCTGATGGATCACCATGCCCTTGGGATCGTCGAGCCCGGTCGCGAACGGCACGATTTTGCCATCGACGATTTCAACGACTCGTCCATCGCCGTCTTTGCCCGGCTCGCCGATCTCCGTGACGAAGACCCGGCCCTTAAAACCGACCGCGACCGACTCAGGACGTTTCAGCCCCTCGACGACCAATTGAGGCCCGTCGGCCCCGGTCTTTTCCTGGGCCCCGACAAGGGAGGCCGAAATCAACAACGCCGCGGAGAGTGCGAATGAGGTTTTCATGGAGACGATTTTAGACAAAGGCTTTGGGGAATGCGCGAACAAATTTTGACGGGAATGAAGACGAACGCAAAAGCCTTATCGTCGCTCCACCAGCGTTTGCGACTTCACCACCGTGTATTCGTCCGGAAACGTATGGAACGCCGAGACGAGCAGGCAGCGCGGCTTCGCTTCCACTTTCATGAAGCCGAGCGGGGATAGGGACCAACGCTGATTCGTGTGAAAGTGGTGGATGAGGCCGTTCTTTTCGCCGTCGGCGGCGATTTCGTCGTGGAAGTGTTGGAACGTTTCCGGCGTCATCGTTTCGACCTGGAAGCTGGTCTGATACGTGATGCCGTGGCCGCACTCGAGGGAGCAGACGTGCTCGCCGCGCATTCGGAAATGCATGAGCCGGCGTTTGTCGGAGAATTGTTGATCGATGTCGGCGATCTCGGTCACGAGAACATCGGCGTTTTCCCACGAAACGACATGGCCCGTCCGCGTGATGCGCACATGAATGACGGCACCCTCGTGCTCCACGCGGCGGTGGGCGAGAATGTCGAACAACTCCGGATGGAGCGGCCGGCCGTAGACCTGAAAGACAAGCTCGGCGACCCGGGGCCTGGTGAGAAACGCGTTCACGTGAGAAACAGAAACCTCCAAAAAGACGCTTGAGCCGGTCATGGGGCCGGCAATCCTCCCGGCGGGAATCGAACCCGCGACCACGGGCTTATAAGGCCCACGCTCTCACCGCTGAGCTACGGGAGGAAGCGAAACACGGCAGCGCTATGCCATCGCGTATCATCGCGGTTCCTCCTTTCACGGTGAGAGTCAGCAAGCCCCGACAACGCCCGGAGCATCGCTACAACCGGAATTATAAATCCAAGAAGCATTCACCTCAACACGAGTTGTTGGCTTGCGAGGCTCGTGAAATTGGGTAAGATCGAGGAAAGTTTCCAATTCTTCCCATCAAACATACCGCGATGGTGAGCCGATGGCCCTGGGATTACGTTGCCCTGCGTGCAAAAAACGAATGAGCGTGCCCGACAATGCTCTCGGCCGGCGCGTGCAGTGCCCGCGCTGCGAGTATCTGTTCCGCTACACGGGGCAGGCGGATATCACGCTGGGACGCGTGCGCGCTCGCCCCGCCATGGCGGTTCCCGGCGGCGCGACGATGCTGGCGTCGCCCGTGGCCGCCACCATGACGGCGCCGATGCTCGCCCAGGCGTTGCCCGTTCGCTCGCCCGCGCCGGCGCTGCCGAGCGCACCCCCGGTTGCGTTGGCCGAACCCGATGTCCACGATCTTTCGGGTTACGACGAAGAAGTTCAGACAATGCCCGTCATCGATCTGCCCGAGGTGCCGCAAGCGCTTTTGGATCAGCTGCGACTGCCTTCGGAGGCCGCGGAACACGATCTCATCGAAGTCGTCGACGAATCGCTCGATCTGGAGATGTTCCACTCGGCCCCGGCCGCCACAAACCTGCCCGATGTCACCGAAGCCGAGATCGAAGCTTTGTTCCTCGCCGAGGAATTCGACGTCGACCAACATGCCGCGCCTGCCGCCGCCCCGATCTCGTCGCTCATTCCTGAAACGTTGCCGAACCTCGAACTCCCCCCGGCAGACGCCCTGCATGACGTCGACATCGATCCGGCGGCTCTGGATCTCGTCGAAGAAATCGACGCCTTCGAAGATGTCGAGGAGATTCAGGCGGCCGAAGAGGACCACGCTCAGGCCGCCAAGACGGAACTCGAGATCGAGGAGTTGGCCGAGTGGGACATCGAAATCGCGGAACCGGCGCCAAGTCCGCCCGTCGCCGCCGCTCCTGTCCTGCCGGCGCCTGCCGCCTCGGAAGACGATGCCGCCTTCGAAGCCGCCATGGCTGCGGAATTTGCCGACATCCAAGAGATTTCCGAACCGGTCGTCGAACTTGACGACATCGAACCCGTCGCTGGACTCGCGGCATCGCCGCCCGCGCCGCTGGCCCAACCCAGCGCCCCGGTCGACGTCGCGGAACCGACGTTCGATCTCGAAGAATTCGAAGTCGCCATCGCCGACGATTTCCCGCCGCTGGCGACGCCGGCGCTTCCGGTCGTACCCGAAGCCGTTGCGGCCCACGACATCGATCTTCCGGACTTCGACATCGTCGAATTCGAAACGGCCCCCGAACCTGTCGCCGCCGAAGAGGCGCGGCCTGTCGAACCGGTGACGATGGCCCCCGCTCTCGACATTGAAGAGCTCGCCGAGCCGGAGATGATGGAACTCATCGACCTCGACATCGTCGAAGCCGTCCCTACGGAAACCCCTGTCGCCGCAGCGCCGGTCGAGCCAGCGACCATGGAACCGATCCTCGACCTCGAAGAGTTGGCGGAGCCGGAGCTCATGGAGTTGGGCGACCTCGACATCAACATCGAAGATGTCGCGCCCGCGGAGCCCCTTGCGAGCCCACCCGTCCTTGCGGAGGCGGAACCTCTCGAACTCGCGGAGCTTGAAGAGTTAGACCCCGACCTCTCGGAAGCCGTTGTGGCCGACGAGCCCGTTGAGCTTGCGGATCTCGATCTCGCCGATTTGGAACTCGACCCGGTTGCAGAGGCCGACTTGGCGCCGCTCGATGGGATCGCACCGCCGACTCCGCCAGCCGTTCCCGTCATGGCCGATTCCGTCAAAACCGCGACGGCATCCCTGGCTCCGTTGGCGTCGCCCGCCGTCCCGCAAGCTCAGCCGATTCTGGCTTCCCCGGTCGGCGTTCCTCGAGCCGCTCCGCTGGCGACGGCCATGCCGATCGCTTCCGTCCCGCTGGCAGGCAAGGCCCCGGTCGCAGGAACCGCGTTCTTCGCCGCTCCCTTGGCAGGCGTCGCGCTGGCGGCTGTCCCTTTAGCGGCAGCTCCCGTGAGCGCGGCTCTTCCCGTCGCGAGCGACACGCCGATCGCACCCCCCACGCCCGCGGCCGCCAACGACGACCTCGACATCGAGGCTCTTTTTCAGCAAGCCCTCCACGGCGACGCCCCCCCTGCCCTCGCCCAAGCCGCCCCGGCCGAAGCGCAGCTCGCGACGACTCCTGTCGCGGCCGAAGATGATCTCGAAATCGCTGAGCTCGAAGAAATTGAAGAGCTGACGCCCCTGGCCGAAGCGAGCGCACCCGTCGCCGAGGACATCGACCTGGCCGATCTCTTTGACGACGACCCCGCGGCTCCCCCCGTCGCCTCTCCCGCCGAAGACGACATCGTCGACGACATCGAATTCTTGTTCGAAGACGACGAACCGAAAAAATAATCGAGACGTTCTCAAGCTCTGGAATGAGGGACTCCGAATTCCAGGGATCACGTGTCTGACCAAAAACCGATCCCTGGGATTCGGAGTCCCTCATCCCAGGGCTTGCTGGGAATGCGCCATGTCGTCGCACTATCCGCCGCTCGGCCGCACGATCCCGCTCGCGGGCCCGCTCTATCAGTCGGCCGTCTACACGATCCCCGATCTCGACGCTCTCGACCGCATTTACAACGCCGAAGATCCCGGCTTCATCTATGCCCGCGACGCTCATCCCAACGCGCTCGCCCTCGCCGGCTTGCTCGCCAAGGAAGAAGCCGCGGATTGGTGCGTGATCAATAGCTCGGGCATGGCGTCGATCAGCGCCATCGTTTTGGCCACGCTCGTGCAAGGGCAACGCATCGTGGCCAGCAATCGTCTTTATGGCCGAACCGTGCAACTCTTCGGACCGGAATTGAAACGTTACGGCATCACGACCGATTTCGTCGACGCCTGCGATCTAAGGCAAGTTAAGAAGTCGCTGGCCGCGGGCGCCCGCATGCTCTTCGTCGAGACGGTGTCGAATCCGCTTTTGCGCGTCGTCGATCTCGAAGCGCTCGCCAATCTCGCGCATGAACACGACGCCCTCTTCGTCGTGGACAACACGTTCGCGACGCCCGTGCTCTGTCGGCCTCTCGATTTCGGCGCCGACCTGGTGATGGAAAGTCTCACGAAGATGATCGCCGGGCACAGCGACGTCACTCTGGGCATCGTCGCCGGCGTCGACGACGAGCTCTTCGCCCGCCTCAAACAGACGAGCACGATTTGGGGTTTCTCCGCCAACCCGTTCGACTGCTGGCTCGCCGAACGCGGTCTGGAAACCATGACTCTGCGCACCAATGCCGCGTGCAGCAACGCCCTCCTTCTCGCGGACTGGTTGGCGGAGCAACCGGGCGTCAAACACGTCATCTACCCCGGCCGCCCCGATCATCCGGATCATGTTTTGGCGGGCGAAGTCATGTCCGGCCAGTTTGGGCACATGCTCTGTTTCGAACTCGAAGGCGGCCGCGAAGCCGTCAACGCGCTCATTCAAAAGGCCCCCGGCATTCCGTTCAGTCCCTCGCTGGGCCATACGCGCACCACACTCAGCTATCCCGACGGCACCTCGCACCGCTACACGCCGGCCACGGAGAAGATCAAGCAGGGAATTACTCCCGGCTTGATCCGTCTTTCGGTGGGCATTGAGGATTTGCAGCAGATTCAGGGGGAGATCGCGAAAGGGCTAAGTTTCGAAGGCTAACGCATCGACAACGATCTTCCGAAAAAGAATTGCGACGGTATGATGCATAAGTCCGCTCAAGGAGGTTGACGATGTTTCCAGTCATCAGAACTCGCATTGAATCGGAAATCCTGGTCTTGCCGGAATTGCGTTCGCTGATCGGAAAGATGGTTGAGATCCGCGTTATGGAAGCCGAAACAGTGCCGATTGAGCGAATGTTGGATGAAGAATATCACGCTCAATGCGAAGCCGAACAATCGTCAAGAGTAACATTGGCGGAGGTTCGTGAAACTCTCGCCTCCATCCCGGGATCGATGACCGCAGATTTCATCGCAGAGCGTGACGAGCGATAGCATGGCTAATATTTTCTTCGATACCAGCGCTTTGAGCAAGCGTTACCATGCGGAATCTGGGTCAGCAAATGTCGATGCGATTTTTGAAACGCCGACTTCCCAAAATTACATCTCTCGACTCTCCGTAGTAGAAATGCATTCGGTTTTCGCGAAGAAAGTCCGTGTCGGCCTCATTACTTTGCCGGCTTTTCACACCTTGCTTCAATCATTTTGCCTTGATGTCGCGGAGAAGCGACTTCGAGTCATTCGGATGGTCGGAGCGCACTTCCACTCGGCAGAACAACTTCTCCAGAGATTTGGGCTGCATCACAATTTGCGAACCCTCGACGCTCTGCAGCTTTCCGCAGCGTTAAGCATCCATCTTCCCGATCAGCCA
>JBAXFO010000263.1:0-6489 GCA_037139885.1 Planctomycetota bacterium | reverse complement strand
CGAGGCCATGTCGAGCGCCGCGGCCGCGATTTCGGGCGACGACCTGTCCGCACGCATCGATTCCCGCGGCATCGACACCGAACTGGCCGGGCTGGCGAATGTCCTGAACGAGATGTTCGTGCGGCTCGAAGGTTCTTTTGAACGCCAGCAACAATTCACGGCCGACGCCTCGCACGAGCTGCGTACGCCGCTGTCGATCATTCGTTCGCAAGCGGAGTTGGCGCTGTCGAAGCCGCGCAGTCCTGAGGAGTATCGAACGACGCTGCAAACGTGTCTGCGGGCCGCGCAGCGGATGAGCAATCTCGCCCAAGGTTTGCTGAGTTTGGCGCGCGTCGATGCGGGGAAGGCGTTCTCCTTTACGAATGTCCGGCTGCATGAAATCGTCAGCGACAGCGTCGCCCAGATGCAAGCGATCGCCGATGCGAAACGCGTCACGCTCGCGACGGACCTCGAGCCGATCCAGATCTCCGGCAACGGCCAGAGACTCGGACAAGTCGTCGTCAACTTGGTCAGCAACGCGATCGCGTTCAACAGCGCAGGGGGCCGTGTCGAAGTGCGGCTGTTTTCCGATGAGGAGGATGCGGTTCTGACGGTTCGCGACAACGGCATAGGGATTCCGGCACGCGATTGCCCGAAGATTTTTCAACGCTTCTTCCGCGTCGACAAATCGCGGACACGTGCGGTCGGGGGAACGGGATTGGGACTGGCGATTTGCAAGACCTTCGTCGAAGCCCATCGCGGAACGATCGATTTCGAAAGCACAGAAGGGGCGGGAACGACATTCCGCGTTCGCCTGCCGCGCGCGAATTTGGATATCAAACGAATGAGCCCGGCTGAAATCCGCAGTTGACGAATTCGCGACGAAATGGGGACATTTCGACATTCATCGTTTCAATTGGCCTTCGAGGCGATCGAATCGAACGCGATAATTCGCTGGTACAAATGAGAAAAGGACTTGCGAATCATCGCAAGTCCTTGAGAGTGGAGCCGACGGGGGTCGAACCCGTAACCTCTAGAATGCCATTCTAGCGCGCTCCCAGTTGCGCCACGGCCCCATTTCCTGAACTTCTACCCTATGGAGGCGGTGGGGCGGCGTCAATTGGCTCTGCAAAATTCCTGCTTTTTCAAGGTCGCAAGGGAGGGGGGAGGCGGAGTTCGTGGCAGAGGCGGCTGCGCTGGAGCGGCGGGGAGCGGGCGAAAGCGTTGGCGGGGGTAACGCCGCGGTTTCGTCGCGCTGCCGCTGCTTGTCCGCGGAGAAATCGTTACATTAACGCAACGAACGAGCGTCGTTTTGTCGGGCGTTGCGGAGATGCAGTGTGCTGCGATCGATTCTGATCATTTTTCTGAAGTACGTCGTGGGATTGGGCATACTTTCCTGGGTCGCTTATCGAAACTGGGACGTCACGCAGGACGGGCAACAAGTCGGACTATCGATCATTACGCAACGGCCCATCGATGGCTGGGCGTTCGCCCTGGGCTTGGCGGTTTGCGGAGCGGCCGTCGCGCTCACGTTTACTCGCTGGTACATTCTCGTTCGCGCTCTCGACTTGCCCATCCAACGCCGCGATGTCGCCCGGCTTGGGTTGATCGGCTTCTTCTTCAATAACTTTCTGCCCGGGGCGGTCAGCGGCGATCTCGTGAAGGCGGCGTTTCTGGCGCGCGAACAGAGTCGGCGCACCCTCGCCATCGCCACGGTCGTGCTCGATCGAATTGTCGGCCTGGCCGGGCTCTTTTGGCTGGTCGCGATTTTCGGCGGCGGCCTTTATCTTGCAGGCGACTACGAAGCCATTCTCGAAAATCCGACGGCGCGCCTCACGGTTCGTTCGATTCTCGGCATCGCCTGTTTGGTCGTGGTCGGCACGATCGGGGGTTGGATCTTCCTTGGTCTCTTTCGCGCCGCCTGGCTCGACCGCGTCGAGGCGCGACTCGAACGCATTCCCAAACTTGGACCCATGTTGGCCGAAATGACGCGTGCGGTGCGCATCTATCGGCAAAAAGGGACATTCGTGGCCCTGGCTCTGGGGCTTTCGATGCTGAGCCATTTCTTACTGGTCGTCGGGTTCTATTGCGGGGCCCGGATCTTCAACCCGGCCGACAATTTGCCGCCGATCACGACACACCTGGTGATCGTGCCCATCGGCACCACGATTCGTTCGTTGATCCCGCTCCCCGGCGGCGTCGGCGGCGCGGAAATCGGCTTCGGCAAACTTTACGAACTTGTGGGGTACCCGTTCTCCAGCGGCGTGCTCGGGTCGATCGGGCAACTGGCGATTATGTGGTCCCTGGGAGTCGCGGGGTTTGTCGTTTATCAGATCATGGACTATCGGCGACGCGGGTGATAGTAAAGAAGCCCCACGGTGGGCTTGTCGTCTACTTCCGGCGCACGTCGAATGTCCAGCGGGTCTGGCCGATCTGGTCGAGGTTGTCGCCTTCCCAGAGGTCTTTCGCGAGGTTACTCCACGGAGCGTGGCCTTTGGCGTCGAGGAGCAATGTGTTGAGATTGACACCCTTGGCCAGAGCGGCGGCCGTCGTTGCGCCTAACGATTTTCCTCCACTGGCGATTGTATAGTCGCCTTCTTTGAGGCCTTCGATTTGCAGCATGTAACGGGAGAGACGTTCGAGCGGGACATGAGAGCGCGGCGGTAGAGATTGTGGCGGTAGGATCGGGAGAATCTCATCGGCGCGCGTGAAGGTCAAACCGACCTCCGTCGCCTTCACATCGCTGATCTTGCAATTCTTGACGCTCGTCACCTGACCATCGGCGCGGAGCGTTGCGGAACTTTCGCGTGCCGGCGGATTGAGTCGATCGTACTGGTAATAGGCCCAGGCGATGTACGCAGGCGGAGTGAGGTGGATCGTGTCGGCGAGAATCGTATACGCGTCGTCATCGTTCTGAGCGAGCTTTTGCAGTTCGGCGAGCGGATGATGCACATCGATGACGGGCCAGCCTTTTTCCTTGCCGAAGCGAATCAGCGCATCGGCGTAGAGCGCTCGCCGGGCGGCCGGCGCTTCGCCCGCTTTGCGGACATCGGCCGCTTGGGGCGTGAGGAGGTAGACGCGAGCGCCGTAGCTCTTGGCCTTGGCGACGCTTTCGGCGATATTCTCCTGAAATTTCGGCAACCCCTTCTCGCCAGCTCCGGCGTCGTTGCCGCCATAATTGAAGAAGACGACCGATGCCGGGTCGCGAGTAGAAATTGCATGGTCTTGGGCCAGACGCCGATCTTGGTCGACGAACTGCCGACCCAGGCGACGCGGTCATTTTCTTTAAACGGAAATTCGATCGGCTTGGCGTCGGGTGTCTGCCCGGCGGCGAGAGGGAACGCAAGCGCGAACGCAACGAAGGAAGCGATGATCTTTGCCATCGAAAGACCTTGAAGAGTTTCGGGAATTCTCGCCACGTTAACCGGCGTGGGATGAGGCGGCAAGCGTTTTCGTTTTAGGCTTCGCTGCGCCGCCGTCGTAAGATAGCCCACAGATTCCCTGGAGATGCGTCGATGCCGTTACCGCAGGTTGCGATCGTTGGTCGTCCGAATGTCGGAAAATCGTCGTTGTTCAACTGGCTGGCGGGCAAACGCATCGCCATCGTTGACCCGACTCCCGGCGTTACGCGCGATCGTTTGTCGGCCCCTGTCGAGATCGGCGGCCGTTACATCGAACTCACCGACACCGGCGGGATGGGCATTGAAGATCGCGACCATCTCACCCAAGATGTCGAACGGCAGATCCGCCTCGCTCTCGATGTTGCGGGGGTGGTGTTGTTTCTGGTCGATGTCCGCTCCGGGCCGGTGCCGCTCGACGAACACGTGGCCGAGAAACTGCGGGCGCTGAACAAGACGGTGATTTTGGTCGCCAACAAATGCGATTATTCCGACCTAGAGTCGCAAGTCGGCGAGTTTCATAAATTCGGTTTCGGCGAACCCCTATGCGTCTCGGCGCAGCAAAGCCGCAACAAGCAACCGCTGCTCGACCGCATCCTCGCGGCCCTTCCCGCGGAAGTCGAAGGGGAAGAAAACCTCGCCAACCCGACGATGAAGATCGCCATCGTCGGCCGGCGGAATACGGGCAAGAGCACGTTCATCAATCAGCTCGCCGATGAAGAGCGTACGATCGTCAGTCAAGTGGAAGGAACGACGCGCGACAGCGTCGATGTCCGCTTCGAACGCGATGGCCGAACGATCGTCGCGATCGACACCGCGGGCGTGCGTTACAAGGGCAAGATCAAAGACGACATCGAGTTTTACAGCTTGACTCGTGCGGAGCGTTCGATTCGCCGGGCCGATGTGGTGCTGCATTTTTTCGATTCGGAAATGAAAATCAGCATCGTCGACAAGCAATTGGCGGGCTACGTTCTCGACGAGATGCGGCCCGCGATCTTCGTCGTCAACAAATGGGATCTGGCGAAGGACCGCGTTTATACGGGCGAGTATCACGAGTACCTCCAAAAGGTCTTCCCGAGTCTCGATTTCGTGCCGGTGGCGTTCATCTCGGCCAAGGACAACAGAAACGTGCAGCGCGTCGTCGAATTGGCGCAGACGCTGCACAAACAAGCGTCGACGCGCGTCGGCACGGGCGAATTGAACCGCGTGCTGGAACACGCTGTCGAGATGTCAAAACCGCCGATGCGGATGAACCGCGTGCCGAAAATTTACTTTGCGACGCAGGTGGCCGCCAATCCGCCGACGATCGTGCTCTTCACGAACGGGCCGGAACTCTTCGATAACACCTATAAGAGGTATCTCTTAAAAACGTTTCGCGAGTTTCTGCCGTTCAAGGAAGTGCCGATCAAAATGTATCTGCGGGCGAAGGAACGAGACACGAGCGAACGTAAAAAACCCGCCGGCGAGCGGACGAAAACGTCGAAGCCGAAGAAGCGCGCCCGCGACCGCGAGGCGGGCGAGTTGTGGGATGATGTGTAACGTTTCGCGATCTCGTCGGAGGGGAACATGTCCGAGACCGTTGTCGTCTGCCATTCTTTCCTGCCAGACGGTCAGCTTGCTCGCTGGCAGGCCGATTTTCCCGGCGTCGTCTTTCACGATGCCCGTTCGCCGGAAGCGTTCGTGCGGCACAAGGCCGACGCAACGATCGCGTTCGGCCTGCCGCCGTTCGATGCGTTGGCAGGCATGACGAAGCTGCGCTGGCTTCAGCTTGCCTCGGCGGGCGTGCCGGGAGCATTGTGCCCGTTGGCGAGCGAACGTTCGCTGCGAGTCACGAACCTCGCAGGGCTTTATGGGCCCTCGATCGCCGAGCACGCTCTGGGCATGATGCTGATCTTGAGCCGCAATCTCCACGTCGCCTACAGTCAGCAAGCCGCCAAGATCTGGGATCAAAGCGTCAATCGCACCATGCGCAATCTCGCCGGCAGCACGCTCGGCGTCATTGGTCTTGGCAACATCGGCGTGAACATCGCAAGGCTCGGCCAAGCGATGGGGATGCGCGTCGTCGGTTGTCGACGCTCGGCCAAGACGACTCCTTACGTCGATCAGGTTTACGCATGCAGCGAACGCAACCGTGTCGCTGCGGAGGCGGATGTCGTCGCCGTGGCCGCGCCGCTGACGCGCGACACCGACGCGTTCCTGGGCCGCGAATTTTTCGCCGCGATGCGTCCCGGCGCGTTGATCGTCAACGTCGCGCGCGGCGCCGTCATCGATGAATCCGCCCTCATCGAAGCTCTACAAACGGGAAAAGTCGGCGGCGCGGGGCTCGATGTCTTCGCAGTCGAACCGCTCCCGGCGGAAAGCCCCCTTTGGACGCTGCCGAACGTCGTCGTCAGCCCTCACTACAGCGGCGACGTCGTCAACTTCTCCACCGCACCGGCCGACCGCTTCACGCGTAACCTGCGCAACTGGCTCAGCCAACGCGATCTCGAAGGCAGTGTGCTTCTCGATTTGGGATACTGAGCGCCCATTGACGGCATACGCTCAGGTTTTGTCGTGCCGGACAAATGGTCAGGGGGACGCGTCAGTTCCACAGGCTTGAGCGAACGCCGTTGCGGGTATCGATTTCGTCCAGGAGCTCTTGTTCGACGAGGGGGACGACGTAGCGTTGACCGTTGATGGAATAGCGGCGGCGGTAGCGCAAGTATTGGTAAAAGAGTCCGCACGCGGCTCCGAGGACCAGACCGAGAATGCCTCCGATGACGGTACGCCGCAGCGTTTCGAGAGTGGGATCTTTCATAGGCGGAATGACGCGGCCAAGGAGCGGCGAATAGATGATGCCGCCGATGACGCCCACAGCCGCGCCCGCGATGCTGCGAGCCAGTTCCTTCTGCGTGGGTCCCAGCAAAAGACCGGCGGCCCAACCGCTGACGCCGCCGAGCAAAGTTCCTCCCAGCAGCCAGGCGATTATGGGAAGAATGCTGACATCCCCCCTGGCGTGCGTACCGCTTGCCGCGACGCCGATTGCTCCGAGGCCGCAGCCGAGGAAAAAGCCGATTTGCACTCCGGCCCAAAGACCGACGGCGCCGGCGTTGGCACGGCGGGGCGGGAGACC
>JBAXFO010000262.1:0-6527 GCA_037139885.1 Planctomycetota bacterium | reverse complement strand
AATCTGGCGTTGCGGATGCAATGCGGGGAGATGCCGCCGGTTTCGGTGAAGCTGCGGCCGAGCAAGGCGGAGCTGGATACCTTGCGGGAATGGATCGATGCGGGGGCGAGTGCGTTTGAGCCGGCGGTGGCGGGGAAGCGGCTGGCGCCGGGGGACGCGATCGCGACGATCTTGGCCGATCTCGAGGCGCTCGATCCGCGGCGCCGGCGCTTCACGCGCTATTTGACGCTGACTCATTTCGCCCTGGCGGGACGGCCGGCGAGCGACTTGAGCAACGCCCGCGAGGCTGTGAGTAAGTTGCTCAACAGTTTGTCGTGGCATCCGCGTTTGACGCAGCCGGAAATCGTCGATGCCGATGGGACGATTCTGCGCATCGATCTGCGTTCGTATAAATGGTCGGCTTCGGCATGGGAGAAGTTGGCGGCGGCGTATCCGTATCGGCTGCAAAACCCGAGCGAATCGAAGTCGCTTTCCAATCTGACTGGAACCGACACGCCCGCGCTGCGAGGGGATTGGTTGGTCGCTCAGGCGTCGAGGCCGCCGCTCTATTACGATCTCTTGCAACTGCCGACATCGGATCGAGCCCTGGAGCGGTTGCTCGGGGTGGAGGGCGTAGGCGATCTTCAGGACGATCAGGTTTTGCGGGCGGGGTTCAACGACTCGGGCGTTTCCAAAAACAATCGACTGCTCCAGCGGCACGATGCGGCTTACGGGGCCTATTGGCGCAGTTACGATTTTGCAACGAATACGGGACGACAGAATCTCTTCGAGCATCCGCTCGGGCCGAATGCGGGGGCGACCTCGTTTCAGCCGGCGGGGGGCGAGATGATCTTTCATCTGCCGAACGGTTTGCTGGCGTATCTGTTGGTCGACGCCAAGGGCCAACGGATCGACAAGGGGCCGACGGAGATCGTCGCCGATCCGCGGCGTCCGGATCAACGCGTCGAAGCGGGCATTTCGTGCATGTCGTGTCATGCGCGCGGGCTGTTGTTCAAGGCGGACCAGCTTCGCGGGCACGTCGAGAAGAACGCCGCGGCGTTCGGCAAAGCGGTCGTCGAGACGGTGCGCGCGACGCATCCGCGGCCCGCGAAGTTCCAGGCCCAGATCGACGAGGACAACCGTCGCACACTGAAAGCCCTGGCGTCGTTCGGCGTGCGCGATGCGGATCAAGAACCGATCAATCTCGTCACGCAGCGCTTCGAGGCGACGCTCGACGGCGCCGCCGCAGCCGCCGAGTTGGGCCTGACGATCGAAGAATTGGCGACATACCTTCAACAGAGTCCCGATCAGACGCGTCTCTTCGGCACGTTGCTCGTCAAAGGCGGCACCGTGCAGCGGGGAGTCTTTCAAGACCATTTTCCCGAGATGAGCCGGCGGTTGATCGCCGCACGCGATGCCGGGGCGGCCAAAGTCAAAGTCCCGCTCACGGCCCCGTTCATCGGGCATACGGGAGCCGTCAACAGTATCGCGTTCGCATCCGATGGCCTACAAGCGGCGAGCGGCGGTGACGACCGCACCATTCGCATTTGGAATGTTCCCTCGGGGCAATTGCGCACGAGCTTGTCGGGGGAAAGCGAGATTTATGCTGTCGTATTTTCTCCCGACGGCAAATTTCTGGCGAGCGGCGGCCGCGACCGCATCGTAAGAGTTTGGGATCTCTCGACCCGGCAACCGCTGCGCGTCTTCAAAGGTCACACCGACAGCGTTCGCTGCCTGGCGTTCGCCCCCGACGGCAAACGCATCGTCTCGGGAAGCGACGATCGCAGCGTGCGGATTTGGGATCTTCACAGCGATACCGAAATCGACCTGGTCGGGCATGCGAGCGCGGTGACGTGCGTTCTCTGGTCGGCGCACGGAGAGCGGATTCTGAGCGGTGGCCGCGATGGCGTCGCCCGCTGGTGGGATGGGTCCAAGGGCCGACAACTGCAAGCGCTCGAAGGCCACGCCGGCGCGATTCTTAGCCTCGATCTGTCGCGCGACGGTCAATCCGCCCTCACCGGCGGCAACGATCAAACCGTTCGACTCTGGAATTTAGCGAACGGCAACGAGCTTCATACGTTCAAAGGACACGCCAGCGCCGTCGTTCAAGTCCGTTTCGTGGGCGATGAGATCGTCTCCGCGAACAGTCAGCATCAGACTCACGAGGCCTTCGTCCGCCGCTGGAAACTTGCCGACAACCGCGAAACGGGAACGCTCGCTGCGGGCGCGAACGATCGTTTCGGTTGCGTCGCCATCGCCGCCGACGGTCAGCGGTTCCTCGCGGGGGGCCCAGGCGGCGTTGTCCGCTTTTGGAGTTTGCTCAAATAGTTCAACGGGCGGCTCGCCTGGGAGCGGCCGCAATGTCCGTACGGTGTTGTCCTCTTCCACGAAGGAGTCTCTCATGCGTTGGCGTTTCCTCGGAGTCGCGGCTCTGCTCGGCATGCCGTTGGCGGCCGCTCCCTTGCTCTGGTCGCAAGGGGCGGCGCCCGATGCGTCGGCGCCGAAAATCGCGCGGAGCCGAATCGACAAGGTCACCGTCTACCCCAACACGGCTCTCGTCACCAGGGAAGTCGATGTTCCCGATGGCCCGGGCCTCATCGAGCTGACGATCGCGCCGATGCCCGATCAGATCGTTCCCAGCACGATGTATTCCGAAGCGGGCGACGGCCTTCGCGTCTTGACGACGCGTTTCGCCACGCGGCATGTCCTGGAAGACACCAGTGAGGAACGCCGCAAGCTCGAAGCGGACAAGGAGAAATACCAGGTCGTCGCCGCCAAGATCGAATCGGATCTCGCCAGCTTGCAAAAGAACCTGGATCTTTTGAACAAGCTCGAAGGCGTCACCGAGAAGGGCAAGCACACCGGCGACGAAGTCATCGCCATGACGAAGTACATCATGGAGCAACGCCTGGAACGGGCCAAGGACGTCGTGACCGTGAACGAGCAGAAACGGCTCAACGCCATTCAGATGAACTTCGTGCAGCGAAAGATCGGCGAACTGGGCCGCGGCTCGGGCAAAATGGAACGCGAAGCCGTGCTCGTCGTCGATCGCGAGGCGGGCAAGGGGGGCAAGGTGCGGCTCAACTATCTCGTGTCGTCGGTCGCATGGCGGCCGGAGTACAAGGTGCGTGCCGGCAAAGTCGACGAGAAGGTGAAGATCGATTATCTCGCGAATCTCAAGCAACATTCGGGCGAAGATTGGAACCAAGTGAAGATGACGCTCTCGACCGCGCAGCCGATGCTCAATGCGTCGCCGCCGGAGTTGTGCATGTTGCAGCCGATCCTGGTCGTACGCGGCACGCCGGGAAGTCCCCCCATGCCCGGCGGCGGCGGCTTCGCGGCATCGCCGTTCGCCAGTCCATATGCGGTCACGGAAGGCAAACGCAAGGCGATGGAGTCGCGCGGCCAGGCGGCGCAGATCAACGCGAGCCAGTTCGGCCAACTCGGCGGCGGCGGTGCGTTGGGCGGCGCCCCGATGGCGGGAGTTCCGGCCGGGAAAATGCCGCCGAAAAGCGCCCCGTCGTTCGGCCAATTCGCTCCTGGCTTCAGCGCTCAGAAAGAAGCCGACGCATTGCTGAACTCCGCCGCCGCCATCGAGCAGAACATCGAATTGATGCGCACGCGTCAGGAAGTGCTGGATTCCTTGAAAAAGGGGAAGGACGCGCACGCCATCAATCCGGCCAACGCCGACGGCCCCAGCGTCACGTATCATCTGCCCGCGAAGCTGACGGTGCCGTCGCGCAACGACGAACAAGTCATCGAAGTCGTCAAGCTCGATCTGGCGCCCACGTTTTACTATAAGACCGTGCCCGTATTAAACACGAACGTCTATCGCCTGGCCGATCTCGCCAACAAGAGCGAGCACATTTTGCTGCCGGGCGAGGCGACCATGTATCAAGGGACCGATTTCGTGGGCCGGATGCCGATGCCGCTCGTGGCGGTGGGGGAAGAGTTCACGGCGGGCTTCGGCGTCGACACCCAGCTTCAGGTGCAACGCCAAATGATCGACCAGACGCGCACCACCCAGGGGGGCAATCAGGTGCTTAAGTACGATTACCGTATCTTGGTGAGCAGCTTCAAGAACGAGCCGGTGCGGTTGCAAGTGTGGGACCGCCTCCCCAAGGGGGAGAACGAAAGCGTCGGCGTCGTGCTTCTCAAGACCACGCCCGAGTTGTGCAAAGACGGCATCTACCTCCGCGAGAGCCGGCCGAATAACCTGCTCCGCTGGGACGCCGATGTCCCCGCCAACTGCAACGGCGAAAAAGCCTTCGCGATCAACTACGAATTCAAAATGGAACTCGACCGCCAGATGGCGATCACAGGTTTTCAAAGCCGGTGACGCCCAGCGCCGCCCGCGTCGCGGCAAACCTCCCCTACAAATTTTCCAGGAGTCTTTTATGTCTCGTTCGCATCTCGGTCTTACTTTTCTCGCCTTCTCGGTCATCGCGGGATCGGCGCTGCTCACCCGCAGTGAAGCTCAGGACGCCAACCCGCAGCCGGCATCGCGGCTCGCCAAGAGCCGGATCGACAAGGTGACGGTCTATCCCAACAACGCTCTCGTGACGCGTGAGGTCGAAGTCCCCGCCGGCAACGGGCTCATCGAACTGACCATCGCGCCGATGCCCGATCAGATCGTTCCCAGCACGATGTATTCCGAGGGGAGCGAAGGGTTGCGTGTGTTGACGACCCGCTTCAGCACGCGGCAAGTGTTGGAGGACACGAGCGAGGAACGTCGCAAACTCGAAGCCGAAAAGGAGAGATACGATATCACGGCCAGCCGCATCGCTTCGGAGATCATGAATCTCGCCAAGAATGCGGAGATGCTGAACAAGATTGAAAGCGTCGCCGAGAAGGGCAAATACACGGGCGATGAGGTGATCGCCATGGCCAAGTTCGTCATGGAGCAGCGTCTGGAAAAGGCCAAGGAGATGGTCGCGCTTCAGGAGCAAAAGCGCCTCAACGACATTCAACTGCAATTTCTCCAGCGCAAGATGGCGGAGCTCGGCCGCGGCGGCGGGCGCATGGAACGCGAGGCGGTCATCGTCGTCGATCGCGAGGCGGGGAAAGCGGGCGTCGTCCGGCTCAACTATCTCGTCGGCTCGGTGGGCTGGCGGCCCGAGTACAAGGTGCGGGCCGGCAAGGTCGATGAGGATGTCCGCATCGATTACCTCGCCAACCTCACCCAGCATTCGGGTGAAGCGTGGAGTCAGGTGAAGTTGACGCTCTCGACCGCGCAGCCGATGCTCAACGCCGCTCCGCCGGAACTCTCGATGCTGCAACCGATGCTCGTGCATCGCGGCGCCCCAGGCGGGCCGCCGATGCCCGCCGAAGGGGCTCAGCCGTTCGCCCAGTCCGGTCCGAGCGCGGAATTGAGCGACCGTGCGAACCAGCTCCGGGGTCTGGCGCGGGACAATTATCGGAGCAGCAAGTCCGACGAACAGGCCGCGGCGGGGAAATTTCTCAACGACGCCGCCGCCTTCGAACAGAACATCGACCTGATGCGTTCGCGCGACGAAGTCCTGGCGCAACTGAAGAAAAAGTCCCCCGCCAGCGTGGCCACGACCGACGGCCCGAGCGTCACCTATCATCTGCCGAGCAAGCTGACCGTCCCCTCGCGCGGCGACGAACAGGTCATCGAAGTCGTCAAGCTGAACCTCGCTCCGAAGTTTTACTATAAGAGCGTTCCCGTGCTCAACGCCCGCGTCTACCGCCTCGCCGATCTGGTCAACCGCAGCGAACACATTCTCCTGCCCGGCGAAGCGACCATGTATCAGGGGAGCGATTTCGTCGGCCGCATGCCGATGCCGCTCGTGGCCGTGGGCGAAGAATTCACCGCTGGCTTCGGCGTCGATACGCAGCTTCAAGTGCAGCGGCAGATGGTCGCCGACATTTTCGCCCTGCACGGGCGCAGTGCGGAGTTGACCGCCACACACATGCTCTACTGCCTGTTCCGGCACATGGCGAGCCAGGTGCTGCGGGATGTCGCGGTACGCACGGGCCAGCGCGTGATCATCCAGCAACTCTCGTCGGGCGCCCTGCGCACCGCGCTGACAACCCTGGGCACACAGGTGACGCAGCGGATGGCCGGCACGGCGGCCGGCCGCTGGGTGCCGCTGGCCGGCGCGGCAGCGGTCGGCGCCTACGCCTATTGGGACACGCTGCAGGTCGCCAAGACAGCGCGCCGGCTGCTCGAAGCATCCGCGAATGCCGCAGCGCCCACCGCGTCGCCGGCGCCGCGGCGCGCTGCGCCAGCGCGGCGATGAAACATGTGCGGGCGCTACCAGCTGCATAGCCAGCCCGCGGCCATCGCGCTCGCGTTCGGCCTGTCGGACCCGCCGGCGATCCGCCCGCGCTACAACATCGCGCCGACAACCGACGTACCGATCGTGCGCGTGAATGCCGACGGGCGGCGTGAACTGGTCCCGATGCGCTGGGGCCTCGTGCCGCGGTGGGCCAAGGACCCATCGATCGGCGCGAAGATGATCAACGCCCGTGGCGAGACCATCGCCGAGAAGCCGTCGTTCCGCACCGCCTACCGCCGCCATCGC